>JAHEJC010000398.1 GCA_024639065.1 Lewinellaceae bacterium
TAGCATTAACGCCACCTGCCATTAGTGCATTGGCCAATGGAACCGCATCCTTTAATTCATCAATAACTAAGACGGCAATCACTTTGGCTTCATCAATAATACGAATCATTTCTGGAGACACCGACCGCTGATCAATAGGAAGCATGATTAATAAATTAAGTTAGTTATTGAATCGTAGTTGTAATTAATTTGATAAATAAACCTTGAAATATCCAAACAAATATAACTAGTCTGAATGGTAAAATTAGATTCATTGGTTTTAGTTTTGATCTAAATTAGACCGTAACGGTAACTCTTTTATTGATCAGATAATCTTCCAATGCCAGAGCGAACAATCATAATCTAGACACTATTCTTTACAGCGGGCTGATGTACTAATTTTTTGATAGTGGGTGTTTTCATAGTCAGGCATCTGTTCATCCCCCAAATGTTTCAAGGAATTAGGATACCATTCCAATCCGTTGACTAAGACCTCAATATCCTCGAAAGCACCGGCATAGGTTTACCCATTTCGTGCATAATTGCTTTCCGTAAAAAATAAGCTTTCTCCAAAACAGCTTCTCGAAATTTCAACATCCATTTCGTCCGCTCCGCCAACGATAGAGCTGACCAGGATTGAAACCCTGATTGAGCTGATTCCAATGCTAATATTGAATCTTTCTCTCCGGCCCTAACCATTTTAGCCACACGCTCCTCTGTAACAGTTTGGATATACGGTTGATCTATCACCTCCACTAAACTTCCTTTGATATAAAGTTTGAGGTTTCCGAAGTCCATAAATTCTTGTTCTTAACGTTTTATAAAATTGAGTTACGCTATAAAATCTTGCGGTATCGTTGTAAGGCTTCTTCATTTACTTCAATACCCAATCCAGGCCTATTGGACACTTGAATGTAGCCGTCTGCCATTTGAATAATAGGCGTAGTTAATGCATCCCGAAGCCCGTTTTCAGTGCGATCGTATTCAATATAAAAATCAGGATTATGCATCCTACCAGGAACGGGTTCCAGGTTAGCAATAAAATGCATGGCTGCATGAAAAGCAATGCCTGTTCCCCAAGTATGGGGAATAATTTCCACGCCATGCGTACTGGCCAGTGCTGCTACTCGTTTGGCTTCCGTCAAACCACCTGCCGAACAAATATCAATTTGTAAAATATCTACACAGTTATTTTTAAGTAAATGATTAAAACCAAATCGCAGATATTCACATTCACCACCCGCAATCGGGATACTTGTTTTGCTCCGTAACTCCGCATAATGATGATAGAATTCCGGGGAAACCGGTTCTTCGAACCAACTAATTTTGTACGGCTCAATCAGTCTGGCTAACTCCAATGCTTCGCGAAGAGCATAAGCATGGTTGGCATCTACCATAAGTGGAACTTTACCTCCAATAGCTGCACGAACCGCTTTTACATTCGCGATGTCTTGATCAATCGACAATCCGACTTTCATCTTAATCGCCCGGAAACCTTGTTTAACATATCCAATCGCTTCATCGGCCAATTTGTTAGGCAATTGATCGGATTTTGAAAAATAGAGGCCGGTGGCATAAGGCATAACCCGAGACCGGTGGCGACCGCCAAGTAATGTAGATACTGGTAAATTCATGGCCTTACCTTTAATATCCCATAGTGCAATATCAATAGCACTAATCGATGCGACTAGAATCCCCTTTCGCGCATAGTCTAAGGTTTTACGGTACATATCAAACCAAATAGTTTCCTGTTCTAAAGGATTTTTACCAATAATAGTACCTGCCAATAACTTGATTCCAGCCTCCAATACATCTGCTGGACCGTATCCTTCGCCCCATCCATGAAGTCCAGAATCAGTAGTAATCTTGACAATACATATTTTTCTTTCACTGTATTCCCATTGAGAAAAGGAAAAGCTATCTTTTAGCTGATCGGTTAACACGAAAGGCTCTACGTTGACTATTTTCATTAGGTAGCTAGGCGTTTAGATGAATTGGTGCTGCAGTCATGTAACCAAAATTAGGTATTCTAAATGAATAGACGTAAGTCAAAATTATCCATTACTGACCGTATATTAACCGATCCGCATTGCTCTCCTGTTGATGTATTTGGAAAAATTAAAAGAAGAGATGAAACAAGCCTGTGTCCACTTAAACATTTGATTTAGAAGAATTCAAGTCTCACTGGAAAGTGTGATAATTAGCTCGATAAGCTGTGGGGGTCATCCTTTTATAAGTTCTGAAGGTTCTATTGAAATTGGTCAACGACCTAAATCCTGCCTCATAACAGATCTGATGAATAGATTTTTCTCCGTTTATCAGCAATTGACAGGCTTTACTGACTTTAACTTCATTAAGAAAAACGGAAAATGTTTTATTCGTTCGAGTTTTAAAAAATCGACAAAAAGCAGGTGGAGTCATGCAAGTGACTCCAGCAATCTCCTCTAAAGAGATCGATTTCGAATAATTCTCAGAAATGTAATTAATTACTTTCTGAAGCCTGTTTTCGCCAGATATCTGAGCAGGTAGAATGAACCCCGGACTTGACAACAATTGAAAATCTTTTTCGTAGGATAAGATTTGCAAAATCTTCAAGAAATAAATTAGTTTGTCGATGGATCTACTTTTACTAAGTTTTATCAGGGGAGTATGTACTTTGACATGAATTGAACTCGAAAATTTTATTCCCTGCTTTGCCGTTTTTAGTAACCTTTTTATTCCAGCTAGTTCCGGAAGAGAAAATATGTTTACCCCTTGAAGCGCATCACGGAATTTGACTACAATGAAATCGGGGTGATCATTCTTTTCTAAATCAACATCATTACGCCATAAATGAGGCAACCATTGTCCAACCAACACCAACTCTCCTTCTTTGAAATTGGAAATATGATCACCCACAATTCTCATCCCTTGTCCTTTCAAAAAATATATCAACTCAAACTCCTGATGAAAATGCCAGTTTCCTTCTACATAGGGCTGATAAATCCTTTGCACATAAATGCTACTCCTTGAATCTTTTACTATAGGTTTATACTTTAATTTCATTGTTCCTCATTGGTAATATTTTCCAACCTTCGGTCGTCGTAATCTACTATTACGTTTGACAACATACCATAAATCTCTTCCAAAGTCGGGTCCAAAAGATCTTTTTCCAGCGGCAATTGCTCGTCCCAGTCTTTTGGAACATGATAAAACTCACCGGTTGAATATAATTTATATTCCTTGGTCCTGGCAAAAATTCTAGCTTTCTCTTCTTCACCATTTCGTGAATACCAACTGTAAATCCATTCTCTTGGATTGCCCGGTTTACTCAATAGTTGAGGCAAGAAACTCCTGCCATCCAATTTGGGCTCCACCGGTATTTCGATTCCAGCTGCTTCACAAATAGTAGGTAATATATCGGTCAGGTCGATCAGGTCACTGTTAATCTGTCCGGGTGCAATTTTGCCAGGCCAATTTACGACCAACGGAACACGCGTACCTGCATCGGTCGATTTACCTTTCGCTCCGGCAACGGATCTACCATCTAGCATGGACACGACCGGAACATCCGTACCATTGTCTCCCGTAAATATTACTAGTGAATTTTCAAGGATACCCAATTCTGATAGTTTCTTATTAATATTTCCAATGATCTGATCGGTATAAGCCATCATGTCTTCGAAGTAGTGCGCTTGACCTTTGTATTGCATTACTGTGGTATCATCCATCAACCATTCAGGAGAACCCGGGGTAGGGCTAAAAGGACAATGGGTAAGGATCATTGGGTAGTACAATAAAAAAGGTTTTCTCCCTTCTGATGCGCGTTCAATAAAATCCAATCCATAACTGCTGACCACCTCTGGTCCGAATTCATCCGCTGCATACGTTTTCACTTGACCATTAGTTTCCAGCACCGGTTTTGAAAAGCGGGTATCTCTTCCCGTTGAATCAATACGTCCTTCGGTAACTTGCCATAGGCAGTGTTCATCAAAACCTGCCCACTGAGGGCTTATAGAATCCTTGCCTAATTGCCACTTTCCTACAACACATGTCCGATACCCAGCTTCTCGAAATAAATGACCAAAAGTAGTTTGGCTGGTGTCCAACAATCCAAAGCGCACATAATTACGCACATTGTAAATTCCAGTCATGATTTGAACACGGCTAGGGGTGCATAAGGGTTGGGCATAACAATGCTCGAAGCGAATGCCGCTCTTCGCCATTGCATCGATATTGGGTGTTCGATAGGAGGTACCTCCATTGGCTTGAATGGTTTCATAGCCCAAATCATCGGCCATGATCAGAATGACATTGAGTGGAACATGTTCTTTTGAGGCACATGAAAACAAAAGGAGACTCCAATAAAGAACCAATATTCTCTTTATGTATAGCACGGATTTTAGATCTTTTTTATTCATTGATAATGCAGGAGTGGCCGACTCAACCTAACAAAATAATTCGACTTATTTGAAATCCAGGCATCCAAGTAGGATGACTTCATGTTACCTAAGTCATATTCATCCTCTGACCCCAAATGTTTCGGCTGCTCAAACCGATTAGACCAATTCTCCCATAGTTTCCGAAATTCTATTTTTCAATTTAAACCAAACCAATCTAGGCTAGTTTTAAAATAAAAAAAAGTACAAGGTTATCTGTCTGTGCCTTTAATCTTTAACCCTTGGCCTATTGCCTTTTTCCTATTTCACTTAATGTTACTTTAATCTGAATAAATTGTAACTAATAATATTCAAAGACTAAGCATCACTCAATTTTCCTAATACCCAACCAATGACACCTCCGGCCAGAGCGCCCCAAACCAGATTACCTACAATGTTTGTCAGCACTACTGTACCATCTATCAAGTTAGCCGAGGCCAGCCACATCAAATCATGATTCAATCCAATCAACAAGGCTATGACAGCACCTGCCATTGCTCCGGTTTTAAACGTCTTAATTCCCGCCCATCGATCAAAAATGATCGTAAATAATAAAGCTGCACTGACCATACTCAAGGCCATTAATAACATGTTTGGCATATCGGGCATCAGTCCTTCATATTCCTGTGTATGGTTTTTTTGAATGTTGAACAACGCAAATCCCCAAATTGCCCATCCAGCCAAAAACATGACCACCGTGCCAGCCAATGTCCCCAGAATAGTTTTTTTCGCATCCATTGATTTAAGTTTTTGTTTCAATTAAAAATACGAATTAATCGAATAGTTTGTGGAAATTTAAGATGAAATAAGGTGGACATAATTATTCCAGCCTTTTTTGGTAGTAGTATTAAATAGTTTCAGCCATCACGCTTTTATGTTCCGTGATTTACTCTAGTCGAATTTTCCAATCCGAGATCAGTCCATAAGTTAATTGGTACGCATCGTTACAAGCAATGAATTTAATTATCCACCTCAATAAATTTAAAAATGAGCAATATTGCCACTGACTAGTTTATTGCAACGAATTAAAGTTGTAGCTGCGATCAAAATATTCGCATCCGAAAGCATCCTGCCTAGTTTTGACAAATCTGCTTTCAAACTACCAAATTTGTTCATAATTAATCTTCTGATAGATTTCTTATGGTCATATTCATAGTTATATATTAGTTCCATTCGATAAATAGTGCATCAATTAACAGATTACAAATCAATTTCTCATCTTGTCAGTGGTTCTTTATATGTTGTACTTTTGCCAAAGCGAAGGTCGTGCTCGTCAGCAAGTTCTTTCACCACCTCCGGAAGTTTGTTTGCCAAATCAAACATTTCAGTCGGATCTTCGAGCACATCATACAATGACCACACGCCCCCATTCATCCGGTTGATCTTATACTTACCCTTCCGGTACATGCGATGTTTAGAAAGACCGGACATGAAAGAAGCAGGCTCTGTCCGATCCTTTCCTTGAAAAACTGGTAACAAGGAAGATCCGTCCAATCGTAATGTAGCATAACCTTCAATGGAATCTGGATAAGGGATTTTTAATA
>JAHEJC010000399.1 GCA_024639065.1 Lewinellaceae bacterium
TGATATTTTGCAACAAAATAGGGGTTGTCGATATCCTCATCCAGCCATTCCATGTTTTGGTATATGATACTAAAAAGTTTAGGTGCATGCGTACTTTTTAAATGATCGAATAATTCTTGTAATTGCACAATTGTAAAAACATCTAATAAAGCGTTGCCCAGGATACCGTCAAAAGCTAAATATTGAGTAGGTTTTATATTAAATATCGAGTCTCGGATATAACGAATATGAATGGTGTAATCTTTCCTAGCCACTAACTGAATTTCGTTGCCTCGCACTTCAAACTCGTTTTCAGTTAAAAATTTATGAAGGGTTACCTTCCCGTAATCGATTAATTGTTGATCAATTTCCAGCAAATACCAATACTGATCTGCATTAATTTTATCAATAAAATATTTAGTATTACTTCCAATGCCTGCTCCCAAATCTAGCAAGTGATAACTTTTTTTTGTACCTAGGTGTTGGATAAATAAATCAGAGAAGTTTCCAGATCGGGCTGCTAAATCAAATCGGTATCTTTCTTCCAGCCAGTCAGTAGTAAATCCGGTTGCACTCATTCGTTTACCTTTTCAATAAGAAATTTTGCTGCTTTTTCCCAGTCTTCCATCCAATTGGAATACTGCACCTTTTTTTTTGCGATTTGACTAGGGTCATGCATAAACTTTTGCAACAGGTTAACCAGTTTTTCAGTGTTGTTTACGCACCAACCAGATGAACCAACCAGATAAGGGGTGTTTCCACCACTAATAGCAAGTACCGGGGTACCATAATAAAGAGCCTCTTGGATACTCATACCAAAAGTTTCAAAAAATGAAGTGGAAATGTACAGATCCGCTTCCTGGTATAGAACAAATAAGTCTTCGCGGCGAATAGGTCCTAAAAAATGTACTACATTTTTCAAATTATTATGGTTAACGTATTGAATGCATGCGTTGGCATAGTCAGGTTCCAGTTCATGATTACCGGTAATGTATATTTTGAAATTCGGGATAGTCCCCGGCGAATGGAGGAGCTTAAGGAATGGAAGTATTCCTTTTCGTTCTACCAGGTTGGATGCGATCAAAGCTTTAAATGAAGATGGATGCTGGGAGCCATTAAATTTTGGACCGTTGAATATTGGACGCATGACCCAAATAGGCTGGATCACTTTTCGATTCCTTAAATAATCTTTTGAATAATCACTGGTAACCCAGAAGGCATCCATTTTCTCTAATATAGGCAATTCGAACTGTTGAAAATTTTCAGGGGGTCCTGGATACATACTTTGGAGATGGTGAATAAGCATGATGTGTTTTCCTGGTAGGGTTTCGAACGGAACATCCGTCATTTGGTCAAGATATAGTGTATCCCAGATATATATATCTGAGTTCGTTTTTGATATTTGAATAAATTCCGGAGGACTAATGAGGACTTCTTCGCCAGTTTTTTTCAGAGCATCAATGATTTGGCGATTGTAAATATTTCCGCCGGAGGGAAAACTTTCCGGATTGGGTATTATAAAATTCCACCTCATCAGACCGGACCTTCATAACCGGCCCAGGCAACATGCGATTCACCTAAGGTAATTTTCAACTGACCGGAAAATGAAAATTGGATTTTAGGTTTGATTTGATCAAAAATGTATTTGGCAATATATTCCGTGGTGGTCAGGATACCTTTGAACTTTGGAAGTTCATCCAGGTTTTGATAGGCTAAAGGCGCTAAAACTTCTTTTAATATTTTATGAGCTTCTCCTATATCAATCGCTACGTTCATTTCATTGAGTTCGTTGGTTCTGAACTCGGCGTCCACTACATAAGTCGCACCGTGCATATTTTGTGCTGGCCCGAATCCTGGGTGGTCTAATGAATGCGCGATCATAATAGAGTCTCTAATAATTACAGAATACATAACTTGAAGGAATGGTGATAACAAATGTAAAAAGCTTCCGGATAACAATCTAATAAAGGGATTGTAAATGACACAATTTTTATTTAGTATCTTTTACTCCAGTAAAATATTAAAAATGTACAAAATTGTCTACGGTTTACTCATACTGGTGTTTTCTTGTACACAAAGCACAAATGGTAATTTATCTGTTGAGTTACAAGATCTGATAAGCCGGTATGATAGTCTTCAGGATGAAAATGATGATGCCTTGTGGCCTACTTTTGATGAAACACAGCTCGAGTATAAATTCGATGCTTACCAGGAAATAGTAAGATCCTTAAATACGCTGGATCAAGATCAACTTTCTACTGATGATCAAATTAATCAAGATATGCTCAGTTTAGTTCTTGAAGATCAGATCGCTCAGTTTAGATTTGAATCTCACCTGATGCCATTGAATGCAGAAGGCGGCTTCCTGGCGGGAATTCTCTATTCTATCAGGGACGCTAAGACAACCACCTCAGAAGATTATAATAAATATCTAGATAAACTAAATGCACTACCAGATTATTTAAAATTACGGCAAGCTCATTTAGTCAGCGGAATGAACCAAGGGAAAGTTTCTCCTAAATTAATTGTAACTAATTGTATTTCGATGATTAGCGATCTCTTGGATACACCTCCGCAAGAAACCATATTTACTAGCCCTGTTCACGACAATAATATACAAAAGACACAGGTAGGGAGCATAGTTGAGAAGAAGATCTTTCCAGCGTATCGAGAATTATATCGTTTTCTAAAGACAGATTATTTAGAGCGTGCTCCTGATAAGATTGGCATGACTGAAGTAACGGGTGGTGAAGAATACTATGCACATAGGACTCGATATTTTACCACATTTAATATTTCTCCTGAAGAAGTTTTTGAAATTGGACAACAGGAAGTGGCTCGAATCCGTCAGGAGATGGAGGACATTATTGATCAGCTTAATTTCGAGGGCAGCTTTGATGAGTTTATTGAATACTTAAGGACAGACCCTCAGTTTTATGCGAAGACTGGCGAACAATTGTTGAAAGAAGCAGCCTGGATTACGTCTAAGATTAAGGGTGAGTTGCCGAAATATTTTACCCATCTACCCAGAATGCCGTTAACCGTAAAACCGGTACCGGATGCATTGGCTCCAAATTATACAGGTGGACGCTATTCCGGTGGATCTTTTGAAAATCAAAAATCCGGCCAATATTGGGTCAATACTTATAATTTAAAAAGCAGACCCCTTTATGTATTACCGTCCTTATCATTGCATGAAGGGGTACCAGGACATCATACTCAAATAATGCTGGCTGGTGAGTTGCAAGGGGTTCCAAAATTTAGAACCAATACCTATCTGTCTGCCTTTGGTGAAGGGTGGGCTCTATATACTGAATACTTAGGCAAGGAGATGGGGATATATACCACACCGTATGAAGACTTTGGTCGATTGGTCTATGAAATGTGGAGAGCCTGTCGTCTTGTGGTTGATCCAGGAATGCATGTTATGGGCTGGACCCGCGATGAGGCTCTGAAGTTTATGGCTGAGAACACCGCCTTGTCAATGCATGAGATTAATACTGAAGTGAATCGATACATAGGATGGCCTGCCCAGGCAATATCTTACAAGATGGGCGAATTAAAAATTCGTGCCTTGCGAAAGAAAGCGGAATCTGCATTAGGTGATCATTTTGATATCAGAGCTTTCCATGACAAGATTTTAGAAAACGGTTCGGTTCCATTGAATACACTGGAAAGAATCGTGGATCAATTCATTGATGAAGTAAAAAGCGCTTCATTGTCAGACCTCAAACAGTAATTGAGTATCGAGTTTTGGGTTATGAGAAGGCCTCTTAGCCCCTAAGAAACTGGAGAAGTTTTCATTGATTCAGATGTTACTTAAATTGTAAATTATGAGTAAATATCGAAAACGCTTCAGCCAGTCTGAAAAATTAGAAATTCTAAATTATTACAAGCATCATGGAGGCGCTAGAACGAAACTCCGGTATAATGTGTCTATTACTTCAATTTATAGATGGCACGAAACCTTAGAGAATGCAGGTCCAGAAGGCTTACATAATCCTATAAGTAATAAGTCAATGATTGATCCAGAATTTGGAGCGTCTAAGAAGAGAAAATAATGCACTAAAAGCTTTGGTTGCAGATAAAGAACTCGAGCTTAGGATTAAAGATGCGATGCTAAAAAATGATAATGGTGCTCAATTTGAGGCAGGTATGGTCCAGCAGTATTTTGCTGACAAAAATATAACCCAGGAATTTACTAAACCGGCTACTCCTGAACAAAACGCTCATATTGAATCTTATCATTCAATTATCGAGTCAGTAATTTGTAGAAAATATTCTTTTTATGATCTTTATGAAACTCAACAAACATTTAATCGATTCGTCGCTTTCTATAACTATGCTAGACTCCATTCAGGTATTAATTATCTTGCTCCATGGAAATTTTTGCTAAGCAAAAACGTACACATAAATAGAAAATTTGAAACCCTAAATTATTTGAAATGTGATTTTTTAAACCTTAAATCTTTTTAGTTCAATGTATTCCAGTTTTAAGGGGGTTAAGCCAAAGGTCATTGAATACCCTAAATCGTCAATCCTTATTCTGTAATTGTTAATCTTGGCATCCTTGCATCTTGTAATCTAGAAAAATCAAAAATCTGCAATCGCTTAATCTGCAATCGTAAATCAAGGTTGGCTGGTTTATCTATCTGTCTTCTGGCATCTGTCCTCTGGCATCTGAGTTCTGTCCTCTGTCTTCTGTCCTCTGTCTTCTGTCTTCTGCTATTAGTATCTCATAATGCATTCTTGGGCTCCGCCGTTACTCACTTCCTGAATAATAAATACTTCATGTGTATGGTTAAGGAGGTGTAAAATCTCAGCCTTCAAGGCGCCGGTGCCTTTGCCATGGATAATGGTAATCTGAGGTGCCTTCATTTTGATGGCGGTCTGAATAAATGATTCACATTTTTTCAGCTGAAAGGACTTGATAACATGAGCGTCTTCATTAGCGCGGGATGGATCAAGGGCTTCTATGTGTAGATCCAGTACCGGAGAAAAATTCAACTCATTTTCCAGTTTTGAGGGTTGTGGATCATCTTTTAAATCCAGTGATTGATCATCATCTTCTTCTGGTTCTTCATAGATCTCTGTATCCTCTTCAGCAGCTTCCACGAAAATACTTCCGACTTTAATTTTTAAAGTTCCCGAGGCTGTGGAACCTTCAAATTTTCCTATTTGTCCGGTTGATTTAATTTTGATCAATTCGCCAATCCAGTAATCCATATTAATTTAACTATTAAGTGCAAAGATATAGGACGTAACCAGAAAATCACCCATTAGGGTGATAGAAGTATAAGCAGCAATGACAAAATTTGAAATTGATATCAAAATTCAACAGCCTATCTTATTGATTTAAATAGCATCATGAAAAATTGTTTTAGCAGATTGTCAATATACTTTCTTTCTGTCCTACTTTGCGTGATCTGGTTTCAAGCAGGATTATTTGCCCAAATTACCCATTGGGATGGGGGAGGCGACAATGTATCTTGGCATGATCCACTCAATTGGGATTTCAATAATGTCCCTTCCAAAAATTTACATGTTGTCATCAATGCAGCTGGAAATGTAATCATTGATAACTCAATGGATACAGCTTTCGCTGCATCTTTAGATATCCAAACTGCCAATAAATTTATCATTGACCCGGGAGCCGTTTTGTATATTGATGCTCAGAACACGGCAATTGTAGCAGACGGTATGAGAATTGATGGAAGCTTAGGCAGTACTACGAATAATGGGACACTAATTGTGAAAAATGCCAAAGAGCATGGTATCTGGGTGGGATCAACCCTCTTCCAAAATACAGGAACAATACATATCAATTCGTATTCAAATGATGATAATTTTTTTCAGGGCTTCCACTGTAATTTTGGATGTAATATATTAAATGAAGGTGCTATTAATATCCGTAACACAAATTTCAGTCAGTCAAGTGATGGTCTTTACAATGTCGGATCTT
>JAHEJC010000071.1:0-11994 GCA_024639065.1 Lewinellaceae bacterium
CCCCCTATACTTACTACCAGTGTGTCATTGGCTGATGTTTGCTCTTCTTCAGCCGTTGCTATCGATAGGCTATCCATTGATTTATATCCCTTGACCTCGTACTTACTCAATGGAATCGGACGAACGGTTTGCCAATAGATGGAATCTCGCTCGTAAGCAAGAGAGTCGATTTCAAAATTGGTAATAGTGGTGACATTTTCCAGGGTATCATTTCGCGCTTCATCAAGTTCTGCTTTTTCATATTCCCGCATTAATTTGCGCAATTGCTTTCGGCTCACCTCCTTACCTGAACTCAGTTCTTCCAGTGCTGAATAAGTTTCAGTTGATTGTAGATTATCATCAGCCAAAGCTGCTTTCTCTTTTACGATCTTATCATCAATTACTTCCGGAACAAAAACCAGATCAGGGTTGAGGGTGATCTTATAATCACGCACATTAGCAAAATACTTGTATTCAAAATCAAAGCCGAAAAAGGAGCCATTGACATCAAAGATTTGGTTTATGGGAAGCCACACGTTTTCCTGAATAGGCTCATAGACTTGATTAATATTAAATTTTATTCCCCATAGGTAGGTAAATAGGTCTAGACTATGAATGCTCCAAAGGTCCTCGACGATATAAATTACTCCTTCAAATACTTGGTCTCCCCTGCTGCGTGGAGTTACTTTTATCTTATTGATCGTGTGAGCCCGGTCTGAAAAGAATCCTAAATATTCAAATTTGTAATAAGCAAAAGCTTTGGGTGATAAAGGAGATATCGCATTGTTTATTTTGGGTGAGTAGAAACTGCTGTTTACAAAGTTGTTGGGACTGGTATTATTGTCATCACCAATTTTTCGGACAGAGATTACTTTTTCATCAAATTGATCCGGTCTTTTATAGTGGATTTCATTTACTGATTCTTGCACAAAAGCAGTGGCCGTATCCACGCCACTTTTTTTCATTTCTTTTTCAATTCTTTTTCTAAATAATCCGGGTAAATCGGTAACTCTTCCGCTCCCCTTAATGTAGGAGATCGCGGTATATTCGTCAATTTGTTGGGTATGAAATTTAGCCTTAGCAATAGCTCTTCGCATGATTGTATAGGCGGGATCCTCTGCATCCGCTCCTACTTCTATAGTCTCTAATTGGATCGGCTCAGGGGTCAACTGAATGTTTAATTCTTCATTTTGATTGTCGATGCGCACTACCCTTATTAAAGGTGAGTAGCCTAAGAATTGAAACACAATCTGATGAGATCCATTGGGAAGTGCTAATTGATATCTGCCGTCTTCATTGCTGGCCGTGCCTGTTCCGAGTGCATCCACATAAAGCGTTGCATAAGGAAGTGGCTGGTCATTCTCATCTGAAATAGTGCCTTTGAGGACACCTTGGCTCCAGGTAGCTATACAAAAAGATAGACATAACATTAAAGAAAACCAGATCTTCATGAATTAGGACTTCGTTTAGATAACATACGCTCTAAGGTCATGGAAAGTTACCTTGGATAATAATTTATTAAACTCCTTAAAGTAAATTTAACTATTGCACCTTTCATGTCGTATTTTTGCAGTCTAAAACTAGTTTAAATCATGAAACAACTATTAATCATTTTCTTTTTAGTTACATGGATTACTACGTACACCCAAAATAAGGAACTGCTTTTTGAGGTGACCGGAATTTGTATTAAGGCACCTGAGACCGGACAAGTTGATTCCTTCATTGACTTTATAAAAGATGTGTTGGTCCCCGCACAAGCAAATACGTTAATTCTAAGGGTGGATTATGATTTCCCATTCCAATCCTACCCCCAGCTGGTCAATGAGCATCCATTAACCATGGATGAGGTTAATCAAATTAAAACGGCTTGCAAAGAATCCGGCATGGATATTATCCCACAAATCAATTTATTGGGTCACCAATCCTGGCACTCTAATTTAGAAGGATTGCTGAAAGTCTTTCCTGAGTTTGATGAGACCCCTCATGTACAACTCCCCAAGGAATATAAATGGCCCAACGATGATGAACTTTATTGCAAAAGTTATTGCCCCAACCATCCAGAGGTTCACCAAGTAGTATATGCCTTGATTGATGAGATCGTAGAGGCTTTCGATGCGCCAGCGTTCCACGCCGGGATGGATGAAGTGTTTTACATCGCCGATTCTAAATGCACCAGGTGTGCTGGAGAAGATCCGGCGCGGGTATTTGCTGATGAAGTTACTCGAATTCGAGATCACTTAAATCGATCCAATAAAAAATTGTGGATCTGGGGTGATCGGCTCATTGATGGTCGAACCACTGGAATCGGTTTATGGGAGGCCAGTTTAAATAATACCCACCGAGCTATTGATATGATTCCCAGAGACGTGGTAATTTGTGATTGGCATTATGAAAAAGCACATCCTACTGCTGTTCTTTTTGCGATGAAAGGACTGGACGTAGTTACCTGCCCCTGGAGAAAGCCTTCCGTGGCTGAAGATCAAGTGGCTATGCTTAAACTTTTAAAAAAGAATTCCTCTGAAGAAGTTGCGTCTCACCTGAAAGGAATGATTCATACGGTATGGACTGGTGCGCAGAATTTTATAAATCAATACTATGGGTTAGTTGAATTTGATAAAGAAAGCAGTGATATGCCGGCAACACTAAAGGCAACGCTGAAATTAAATGAAAATTAACCGGAAATACTAAGTACCAGAAAATCAAATTGATGCCGGCTGCCATTGGGTGAATAGTCTGGATTAAGTAAATAACTGTATCGGATACCCAAGTCCATATCCAGTAAGCGCAATGCTCTAAAATCTAATCCCAGGTCTATCCCCACAGCATTTAAATTGTCTTGGATTTCAAACGGAAATCCAATTTTAAGCACACTGACATCAAAGAACATATTGAGCTTTACCCGTTGCAGATATGCCAGTGAACCGATGGCTATATCCGGGTACCATATAGGAAAACTGTAATTCAAAGAGGCTCTAGAATACTCATCCGAAAGATTGGAACCATATCCGCGAGTATAGTTGAATCGATCCGTAAACCGGTAAATATCCAAAATGGATTGATTGCGATAGCCTAGCTGGAACCAAAGACTATGGGTAGGTTTAATCCCTGGAAGATAGATATTAGCCCGCACGGAGAAATAACTACTTTTCGCTTCATCACCCAACGATTCACGGTAAGACGCACTCGTGGCAATGCCCACCTGGGGATTGAGATGCCTTCTGGCCCTATTCCGAAGAGATTGCCAGGAAAAAGTAAAATCAAAGGTTCCAAAAGATTCATTGCTTAGCAAATCTCTTTCTAACGTTTTGAATGCAGGCGTCAAACTGGACTCTATTCTAAATGTATCCCGGTTATTGGCAAGATCCGTTCGATTATCACCTACTTGCGGCTGAATAAAGCTTACTGAAGTACTTAGGCGAAGACTGTGAAAATAGTGCCCTGTTTGAAATCGAAAAGGCAAGGCTACTCCAAATTGACCAACATTTTCTGACCATTCTTCGGTGTAAAAATTAGTCCTTAAAGTGGTATCATTGGGCAAGCTAAAGTCAAATGCTGAAGCACTGCGGTTTCTATGTAATGCGGTAAAAGAAAATTCAGGATACCAACCAGCGAAGGTAAAGCTGGCTATTCCTGAAAGCGTATTTTCATTTACATTATATATCCCACCAACCTCACCGCGCATCGTCCCCAGTTTATTATCGGATAATAGTGAAAGTCCATAAACTGGATGGTCGACGGATGGTAATAAACTGTGGAACTGAAATAACTTGCTGGATTTTCTAAATTTCTCTATTGGATATGACGTCGATTCTAAATTAGCTAGCATCGAATGGGAATGCTCCAATAGATCTTGCCCATAATAAAAGGAATGGTAATCGTCGGGCTTGAATTGAATCCACTGGGATGAATCCAAAGGAGCAAGAATTATTTGATAACCATCAACCGTATATTCACTATATAATAGCGCTGAACCATCTGAAGATACATGGGGCATAAAAGCTCCAAGTTTCGACTGGGTGACCTGATGAATAGATTGATCGCCTATGTCCAAAACATATATTTGATTAGTTTCTTGGTAAGCAGCAGCAAAGAATATTTTTTGCTCATGGGCATATGGATGACTGATTTGATGAGGCAGCTTTGGACTAAGTGCATCCATATTTCCTGACTTATCAACCGAAGCTATATAATGACACTCATTTTCTTGCACCACAGCATACACCGTTTGTCCATCCATAGCCCAGCAACTATGCAGTAGAGTAACATTATTTGGATTGGGATATTGGTGGATTATATTTCCGGAATCAGTATCTAAAACTACTAAGGAATATTCATTTAGCTCCGTTGCTTCAACTGTCAAAATTTTACTTGCATCAGAATTTAATTCCGGACCAAAATATTTCGATTTTTTAGTCAAAGACTTTCTATTACCTGTTTGCGTATTATAAACCCTTATTATTGAATAGTTTTTGTATCTCCATCGTGGGTCTAATGTATTCTCAGCCCAGCAAACTAATCCATTGGCAAAAGAAGTTGAAGCTTGGTGAATTTCAGGTAATACGCCCATGGCTACATACCGATTTTCTATTTGTTCTGGTTCTAAACCAACAATCTGGGGTATATGATCAAATCCGGATTTTATGGCTATAAAAGAATTGTTGTTGACAAAATGTGGATTGCTATAGTTCGTATAAATTTTTGGCGTTGTGGAAAGGATCTTCTTTTTTGTACTCCTTGGCTGTGGTTGATATTCTGGATAGCTTAATTTCAGATCTTGCATAGTTGCCTTGAACAATTGTTTGGTAGACATGCCTGATTTTTTCTTGAGGCTTTTGTTAAATGGATAGAAAAGACCTTTATATCGGACGGCATCAGACACTACTTCTGACCATATTGTGTCACCAAATTGCTTTCGTGCATACACGGTCATATAATATCCCAGTGGATACCAATTAGGAATGAATTCTTTAAAAGATCTTGCACCCGCCTTTTCATAATCCGGAATTCGGTTTGCATTCATTAGGGCTTTGTACTCCATATGGAAAGCAGGCAGCCTGCCTCGTCCTGATTTAGAAAAATAGGTTTCCTGGAAAGTAGCATCTCCTTCCCAAAACCACCGGGGCATAGCGGTCGCTGCAAACCCACCCCAAACCCAGGAACCAAATAGCAGCCTTGATAATTTCGTGATCCCTTGGTCGGCATTAGCAAATTGCTTTACATGTTGATATTCATGAATGGCCACTAAATCGATCCAATCGCTGGTACAGTTGAATAATGGAGATCGGGTATAAAATTCCGAACGAAAGGGGCCCGGGGTTACTAAACCATTTGGCCGGGTTGTTTGATTATGTAATAAGATGGAAATTTTCTTATTTAATTCACCAACTGAATTATTGTGATCCCATAAATGATGAACAATATTGGTCACACGCTGACCTGCCTTTTCCATGCCGGCTGGAAAAATAACCTGAACCCTATGGGTATTTATCTGGTTCCATTTGAGACTGGCTGGGGTAAGGCCAATAGGATTTTGTGGAACTTGTGACCAAGCAGCAATAGGCATGGTCATTAGCACAATACCTAACCAATTACTAAAAATCATTTTATAAAGTGAACCCTGCATGTACAATATTAATGTTTTCTTCCTAAAGTCAATTCATATATCTTTCAGTTAGGTGACTTTATAAGATTCATCGTTTGGTGCAAAAAATATTTAAGCGTCAAATAAGCTTTGCGATTAGTTATTAACATCCCAAACGTTATTCATTCAACGGAATATTCTGAACCGGTCTAATAGGGATTATTCAATCTTTTCATAAATTGTAGAGTCATTAAATTTCTAAATTATCAATCCATCCAATGAAAAAGAAACAATCAAAAGCAAATAGCAGCCGTAGAGACTTCCTGAAAAATGGTGGTCTATCCCTTGCAGGATTTTATATCGTCCCCAGACATGTGTTGGGCGGTGTGGGTTATCAATCTCCCAGCGATACATTGAATATAGCGGTTATTGGGGCAGGAGGCCGGGGTAGTTCGCATGTAACTGCAGCTGCAGCAGAAAGGATTATTGCTTTGGTAGATGTGGATGATCGACAGTCGTCTAAAAGTTATGAAATGCATCCGAAAGTTAAGAAATTTAAGGACTTCCGCAAGATGTATGATCAAGTTGGAGAGGATTTGGATGCCGTCATGGTTGCTACTCCTGATCACACCCATGCTGTGATTGCCTTACCAGCTATTGAAATGGGTAAACATGTCTATGTGGAAAAGCCACTTACTCATAACGTGTATGAAGCTCGAAGGCTCACAGAGGCTGCCAGGAAACATGGAGTAGTGACACAAATGGGTAACCAGGGTGCTTCCGGAGAAGGCGTGAGGCAAACCATGGAATGGATTCAATCCGGGATTATCGGTGAGGTATTCCGAGTGGATGCCTGGACAAATCGTCCAGTATGGCCTCAAGGTGTCAAATTACCCCAAGAGAAACAAGAAGTTCCTAAAGAATTGGATTGGGATTTGTGGTTAGGACCTGCAAAACATCGAGCTTACCATCCCACCTATCTCCCTTTTAATTGGAGAGGTTGGTGGGAATTTGGAACGGGTGCCATGGGTGATATGGGTTGTCATATATTGGATCCGGTTTTTAAATCGCTGAACCTGACCTATCCAACTCGGATAGAAGGGAGTATGAGTACGGTTTACGAAGGATTTTTCCAATCAGTCGAACTGACTGAGAGTTGCCCGCCTTCCTCCACCATTTATATGGACTTTCCAAAAACTTTAAACAGCCCTGCCATTGAATTGGTCTGGTATGATGGCGGTATTATGCCTCGTCGTCCTCAAGAACTTAAAGATGGTGAACCCTTTGGTAATTGGGATGGAGGCGTACTATTTGAAGGTACTAATGGCAAATTGTTGGTGGATTGTTATGGGTCGAATCCACGTCTGTTACCCACATCCATCATGGAACATGTCAAAGTAGAACCTTCACTGGATAGAGTACCTAACGATATGGGTGGCCATATGCAAGATTTTTTCAAGGCTTGCAAGGAAAACAATCCAAAACATCCCAGCTCTAATTTTGACTATGCTGGTCCATTTACGGAGGCCATCCTTTTGGGGAATTTGGCCTTAAGAGGATTTTACGCCAAAACCCTTATCCCAGGCAAAAATCCAGATGACCGAAACGCTTATGAATATCCTGGAAGGACATCCTTGCAATGGGATGCTGAGCAAATGAAGATAACAAATGTTGAAATCGTAAATCAGTTTGTAAAACGGGATTACAGATCTGGTTGGGAAATTTAAATTTGGGTGGCGTCTCGAACTTGCCACCTAAAAATACTTGTCCGATCCAAATCAAAGGTAATTCAATCTAGATGGTATTTGGTCATCTATGATTAAGTTTTAATTTTGCGATCGCATATGTTGTTACAAATAGTTAAATCCAAGATTCATCGGGCAGTAGTAACGGAAGCCAATCTGAATTATGTAGGGAGTATAACCATCGATGGGGCTTTAATGGAAGCAGCTAACATCGTTCCAGGAGAATGCGCGCAAATTGTAAATAATAATAATAATGGTGAAAGACTTGAAACATATGCTTTAAGAGGTAAACCTGGATCTGGTATAATCTGTTTGAACGGCGCAGCCGCAAGAAAAGCAGAAATTGGAAATATCATTATTATCATATCATATGGATACATGACCCCTGAAGAGGCCAAGGCTTACCATCCTGCAGTGGTGTTTCCGGATGGACAAAATCAAACATAATAGCGAGTCATGAAACCCAAATCAAAAAAAATATTCCAGTCGATTCTTTCATTCGCTTTGGGTGCCCTTATTCTATATTTTGTTTTTAGATCAACTGGTTCGGATATTCGGGAGAACATTGATGCCTTTACCTCTGTAAATCCAATCTGGCTGATCATCACTTGTCTTTGTTATATGCTTACCAACGTGAGTAGAACCTATAGATGGCAGATGCTGCTCGAACCATTGGGTTATAAACCCAGATGGATCAATGCTTTTTGCTCGATTATGGTAGGGTATCTAGCTAATCTTGGGATACCCCGAAGCGGAGAAGTAATTCGAGGTGCCACCTTAACAAAATTTGAAAAAGTACCTATTGAACGAGGTATGGGGACTATCGTAGTGGACCGAATATTAGACTTTGTAAGTCTCTTCATTATCATTGGTATCGGATTACTGTTACATTTCAATTTGCTGGTTGACGAACTATCCAAAATTATATCTTTTGAGTCGCTTCAAGGTAAATTGATTTTAGGAGGAATCGCCCTGGCTGGACTTATAGGGTTTATGGTCGTATATCATTTACTCAAGAAGAACAGTCAATCAGTTTTTATCCAAAAACTGCTTAAACTCATCGATGGTTTTAAGGAAGGATTGATCAGCATAAGTAAGGTGAAAAATATTCCGCTATTTTTATTCCACTCATTCATTATCTGGTTTCTATATTTCTTGATGACCTATTTATGTATTAAGGGATATGAACCTACGTCATCTATTACGATGAGCCAGTCGCTGGTTGTGTTTATATTTGGTGCATTTGGGATGATTATACCTACGCCAGGCGGCATGGGCTCCTATCAATTTGCTCTCCAAAAAGGCCTATCCTTATTTGGAATTGCCGGAAAAGCTGGATTAGCATTAGGGAATATTCTATTTTTTACCATTCAATTATTCTGTAATATTTTATTTGGGGTCTTAGCCGTTATCTTATTACCCATATTAAATCGGCATAATAAACTTCAACCGAACCAGGCATGATTAATTGGCCAACTGAGAATTGGGATGACGCTAAATCTATCATTGATGCTTGGCGCAAGAAAAAAGATCGAATCATTTTTACCAATGGTTGTTTTGATTTAATTCATCCTGGTCATTTGCATTTGTTAAGTGAAGCCAAAAAAAAAGGAGATCGATTGATCGTAGGATTAAATAGTGATGCTTCTGTCAAGCGGTTGAAAGGATTTGGTAGACCCGTCAAAGATGAAAAAAGCAGGGGTGCCTTATTGGGTGCATTAAAAGGTGTGGACTTAGTGGTTATTTTTTCCGAAGATACCCCCTTTGAGCTTATAAATTATTTACATCCAGATGTATTGGTAAAGGGTGGTGACTATGCGATTGAAAATATTGTGGGTGCAGAATTGGTCATCGCATCTGGAGGCAAGGTAGAGACGATTCCCTTTCTAAAAGGTTATTCAAGTAGTAAATGGATTGATAAAGATTCCTCGATCGATGGATAGTCAATTGGCTATAGTCAATCGCTGAAAACCTGCAAAAAATAATATTGACAATTACCAACTAATCAATTGCCGATTAACTATTTCATTTCGATATAAAAACCCATACTTTGAAGGAAGTGAAAAGCGAAAATGAATTCTTAATCGTAGTAAATAAAATTTGCTAATTGATGGATAGTGTATTGCCGATTTTCATTTCGATAAATAAAACTTATACTTTTAAGTTTCTTATTTTTCCTAATCGTACTAAAAAAGTTTTTTTTAATACAGAGCCTATCGATCATGATAATTAAAGAGATCATTGAATACCTGGAATCATTAGCTCCTCTTTCGTTGCAAGAAAGTTATGATAACTCCGGATTGATTGTGGGCAATAGGTATGCAACCGTTTCTGGTGTACTTATTTGTCTAGACTCTACCGAAGCGGTGGTAAAAGAAGCGCTTACCAAAGGCTGCAACTTGATCATAGCACATCATCCAATAATTTTTAGGGGTCTGAAAACGATTCAAGGAAATAATTATGTGGAGCGGGTGGTGATTGAAGCGATAAAAAATGATATCGCCATATATGCCATGCACACAAATCTGGATAATATCTATCTCAAAGGAGTAAATAGTAAAATATGCGATCGACTTGAATTGGTTAATACGCAGATACTATCTCCAAAAAATGCAGATAACGACCAAATTGGGGCAGGCATGATCGGAAGACTTTCCAATCCAATGGATACAATATCTTTTTTGGATTTGGTAAAAAACAGAATGCAAGCTTCCATTATTCGACATACAAAAGGCTTTAACCAACCTATTCAAAAGGTGGCTGTTTGCGGCGGAAGTGGAAGTTTTTTATTGTATCAAGCGATGGCCAAAGGCGCAGATGCATTTATTTCTGCAGACTTTAAATATCATGAATTTTTCGATGCGGATGGTAAAATATTGATCGCAGATATAGGTCATTATGAATCCGAGCAATACACGATACAACTTTTATTTGACCTGATAACAAATAAATTTACTAATTTTGCGCCCTATTGCACCGAAACGGTCACAAATCCAATAAATTATTATTAATAATATGGCTATTAAAACAGATATTTCAGTTGCTGATAAACTTAAGAATCTATTTACACTTCAAACGATTGATTCTAAAATTGATGAGATAGAAATATTTAAAGGTGAATTACCCATGGAGGTAAAAGATCTGGAAGATGAAATCGTCGGATTGGAAACGCGAATTGGTAAGTTAAAAGGTTCACTTGAAGAAGTAACCAAAGTAGTTGTGACCCACAAGGGAAATATAAAAGAATCCGAAGGACTTATTGAAAAATATGAAAAGCAACTCGACAATGTAAAAAATAATCGAGAGTATGAAGCTTTGACGAAAGAAATTGAACTGCAGAAATTAGAGATCCAATTATCTCAAAAGAAAATCGGTGAGGCTGAAAAAAATGTGGAGGCCAAAAAAGAAGTATATGAAACTGCCGTTGCCGCGCTAAAAGTACGTCAGGGGGATCTCGATCTTAAAAAAGTCGAACTTGATAAGATCATTGAGAAAACCGAAAAAGAGGAAAGAAGCCTCAAGAAAAAGTCGGAATCCGCTCAGAAGAAAATTGAAGCTAGGTTATTGAAGTCTTATAAAAGGATTAGAAGTAATTATAAAAATGGATTAGCCGTTGTGAATATTGAGCGTGATTCTTGTGGTGGGTGCTTCAATCGCATTCCACCCCAAATTCAACTTGAAATCGAGTTGAGAAGAAAAATCATCGCCTGCGAACATTGTGGCAGGGTATTGGTCGATGATAATATCATGAGTGCGAAGTAAATTGGTTTGATGATTATCTTTCCTAGGTCCTCAACCTCAAAAATATAAATTCGAGCTATTTATGGGCTGCCCAAAACGAATGCTCATAAAAATTCTTATTTCATTTTTACTGCTCTTGGGGACTGATTCCCTCTCTGGTCAATTCAACTATGAATTTACAGCTGTTCTTCGAAAATCTTATAGAGAAGCCACCGATCTTAGGCTGAGCCAAGCTGCCCTCTCTATCAAAGCTTCCAGGAATAATGATCCAGATAATCTATTAAATCTCTTAATCGAAGATTATATTGACTTTTTCAAAATTTTCATCAACCACAACAAGGAGCTTATAAAAGAATTAGAAAGGAAAAAAGAATTCCGGCTGACTATTTTACAGAAAACTACTTCTGATTCTCCATTTCATTTATACACTCAAGCAGAAATTTACTTGCATTGGGGACTAATTTATCTTCAGGCCGAATCCTATTGGTCAGCTTACCATCATATTAAAAAAGCCTATAAATTATTTACTAAAAATCAGCAGGCGTTTCCCACATTTATTGCCAATTATAAAAGTTTGGGGATTCTTCATGCAGCCATTGGGACTATTCCAGATCAATATAAAAAGATTTTTTCATTTTTCAGTGGCATGAAAGGAACCATTGCCCAAGGCAAGGATGAGCTAAAAAAAGTTATAGCCTACGCGCATGAGAATCCCGATTTCTTGTTCAAAGATGAAACTTATGTCATTTATGCACTTTTATTAGTGCACCTGAACAATCAAGGTGATGCTGCGTGGGAAATTTTGGAGACAATGGAATTTTCTAATCCGAATAGCCCGCTAATCGTTTTTTGCAAAGCAAATGTTGCCATGCGGACCTGGCGTAATGATCAGGCCGTTCAACTACTCACTAATTATAGCCCCCAGAAAAATACTGAACCTTTCCACTA
>JAHEJC010000071.1:12004-21436 GCA_024639065.1 Lewinellaceae bacterium
CTGTATTTCCTATTTTGAGGAATATCTTAAAGAATATTCAGGGGATAATTATATAAAGGAAAGCTACCAGAAATTGGGCTGGTGTGCTATTATTCAAGAGGATCCTATTGCCTATCGCGAATACCTTTCAAAAACCACTACGAGGGGATCAACCCAAATAGATGGAGATAAAAATGCTTTTTTAGAATCCAGAGAAGCAAAGCTGGGCATTATACCCAACCGTCTACTGCTGGAATCCAGGTTATTATTTGATGGAGGATATTATAAGCGGGCTAGCCAATTATTATTGGATAGTCAACAATTATTTGAAACCAATGCCGCTTTAAAACTAGAATATAATTACCGGCTAGGAAGAATATTTCATCAACTCAACGATTTTTCCAAAGCACTTTTTCATTACCAACAAACCATACTGGAAGGTATGGATCTTCCTGAATATTTTGCTTGTAATGCAGCACTGCAAATGGGCATAATTTACGAAAGCTTAGCGGATCAAAGGAAAGCAGTTAAATACTATAACCTTTGTTTAGAAATCCACCCGGATGATTACCGGAGTAGCTTGCATATGAAAGCAGAAGCGGGCCTTAACCGGGTAAAATAAACGAGGTGCGTGGTATGTGGTACGTGGTGTGTGGTGCCTTCAACTTACAACATTTCCATCCCTCATTTCTCATTTTCTGTACTCATAATTTTAGAAACAGGCATCCCATGTTTGGTCACAAAAGTAATGATAGGAATTTCCTTTTTCTTCTCAGGATAAGCAGTGATTCCAATAATTGAAGAGGTGCAATTGTCAATCGATATATCTAAAGTTGAACCGGCCATGAGCTCAAAATTTGAATTTAAAACTATTTCATTACCTGCATTATAGGTTACATCTTCTCCTTGCATAATGGTACCAGTGGATTCGAGGCTGACCACTGCCTGATAGGTTCCTGAATAAATACTTCCATCTAGCGTAAGGTAGTCAGGACAAGTGCCTCCAAAGTCTATCAGGTTATAATTACATGAACCTTTGGGATCAAGATAATCCATAACAAAATAATCGCCATTTGTCCCTGGAGCTCTTCCAAAACCTACTATTCCTAATTTATTAGGGTCACCATAATCATTGTTCCCATTGGTCTGCTTTAGGCATAAATTACGATGTCCCCAACCGCAGCATGCTCCATCATCATACATAAAGCTATAAACTGCTAATGGAATGGTTAGGATAAAGCCGCTCGGTGAACTTATTGAGTTCCAAGAAATATTTTCACTCCAGGTTTGATAACATCCTGGAAAAGCTGAAGTAATTCTCGATCCAGCTGACTGCCCATTAGAGCTAGTATGGCTAAAAAAGTCATTAAGTTGCATATCGTCAGCATGACCTTGAGCTACTCCACTCAGCGTATATTCTACTCCTTCGAGTTCCAAACCGGTAGCGACAAATAGCCCTGGATAGCTTACATTATGTCGAGCTTGGCGTTCTAAATTGATTAGAATCAAGGCCTGCTCTTTAAAATCTCTGGACAGAAAATCCGCTGGGAGATTAAGATTACCCAGTGTACCTGTCGCTAAGTTTCTTTGTGATTCTTCATTCCTTCTAGCTGCATTGAATTCAATTTCTACATCTTCTACAGAATTATCATACCACCAATTTGACCAGGCTCGATCCCCGGTAGGCGTGGGTGGCGTGCGCAAGGTCTGACTTTCCAGTTGGGCTGTGCTGACAAAAAGCAGGATAATAATAAACGGATAAAACTTAATCCTCATTTACAATATCGTCTTTTCGAGATTTAGCTCTCGAGCTATTAAATATAATTTTCTAATAAATCAAATAATATTTGCTATTAAATCAGGAATTTGAGCCTGTTCAATGCAGACGATACATGCAGTTGTTCTTACTCTTAATGAGTATTTTAGAAAACTATTGCCCGGTAAGATGGATATTTGTGAACAAAAGCAAGGCTTTTATTCTATTTAATCAATAGTATGACGGTGTACATTCAGGAAGCAACAAATTTTATTCAAATAAGTGAATTAAAAATGAAATAAAAGGAATCGAAGAATTGATAAAACTAAACGTACGAATCACTGTATCAATAAGTAGTACCTGAATTCATAGCTGCTTGAGTTCCATTAATTCTAATTATTCTATTTTTAGCGGCTTAATATCCCCTTTATAACTGTAATCGAATGGAGGAACGCATACATCAACTAGCTAAAGAGGCTCGCAAATTGGAGTTAAATAAATCGGACCGGACCCGATTAGAAAACCAGGTACTCAGCTATGCACACAATTTTTTAGACACGCTTAAAGATCCCATCACCTACGATGGCGCATATGAAAAAAGCTTAGGTATTTATGAACACGGACTAGCAGAAGAACCGACCGATATCCAAGCGCTGCTTCATTCGACTGACAAGTACATCATGAGTCCCGGCATTAATGCAGCATCTGGCGGACATCTAGGTTATATACCTGGAGGAGGATTATACCCATCAGCTTTAGCCGATTATCTGGCAGACGTGTTCAATCGATATGCTGGTATATTTTTTGCAGCTCCAGGTGCAGTAAGACTAGAGAATCTATTGATCAAATGGATGTGTGAATTGATGGGATTCCCGGCTACCGCCACCGGTAATCTTACTTCTGGTGGATCCATATCCATCTTAATTGCGGTAGTTACTGCGCGCGATGCGATTCATTTAAAAGCCAAAAATTATCACAAAGCGGTCGTCTATCTTACGGAGCAGACGCACCATGCATTGCACAAAGCGTTACGAATTGCGGGCCTGGGCGATTGTACGCTTCGCGAAATACCGATGGATGAGGGCTACCGCATGATTCCGGAAAAGCTGGATGAACAAGTTAGTAAAGACAGAGCGGCGGGTCACATTCCTTTATTAATCAATGCAACTATTGGTACTACTAATACCGGTGCAGTAGATCCAGTCGATCAAATAGCAAAAATTGCTGAGCGGCATAAAGTTTGGTTTCATGTGGATGCAGCTTACGGTGGATTCTTTAAGTTGGTAGAGTCAACCGCTCATTTATTCAAAGGCGTTGAAAAAGCAGATTCGATCGTTTTGGATCCTCATAAAAGTTTGTTCCTTCCGTTTGGTACTGGGGCGATATTGATTAAAAACACCGAAGCGGTTTTCAGGGCACATCACTACCAGGCAGAGTACATGCAGGACATGCTGGTTGAAGACCGCGAGATTTCCCCAGCGGATGTGTCTCCTGAATTGACCAAGCATTTTAGAGGCATGCGTATGTGGCTTCCGCTTAAATTTTTTGGATTAAAACCGATCAGGGCTGCATTGGAGGAAAAAATGATGCTGGCCCAGTATTTCCATCAAGCGGTGCAGAAGATTGATGGTGTTGAAGTAGGACCGGAGCCTGCTTTGTCGTTGACCATGTTTAGAATTACCGGATTGGCTGAATACGACAATCAATTCAATCAACGATTGATCAAAGCGATTCAAGATGACGGACGGATCTTCTTGTCGTCAACAACCATCAATGGAATCTTTTGGATCAGGGTATGTGTGTTGTTGTTTCGGACGCATATTGAGCAGGTAAAGCTGTTGTTAGCGATAATTGAAGAGAAGATGAAGGGGTTGCTGGAAGGAAATTGAGGGTACCTATTCACTTTAAAATTTCTTAATGCAGAAATATGGTTAGATTTTTATAATTAAATTTTGGTTCAACGCTTAATAATAATAATTAATCACGTATAAATTCAGCCAGTATCAAGTTTAATTAGATTCAGATGTATTCATATTAAGTTTTAATTTTATGCAAGGGTGACTTTTCAACGATCAAGACATTAAGTGGTAATAAGCGCCCTCAATTGAAAGGAAAATAAAATACGATTTGAAATTTACAAATGAAGAATTACTACAGGGCATTAAGGATAGTGATAGAGCTGTGTTGTCATTTATTCTTACTCATATTTTTCCAAAAGTAAAGTCATTTTTATATAAAAAGGGAACACAAGCTGAAGATAATGAAGACATTCTGATGCTATCTTTGGAAGCGATCTATACTAAAATTCAAAATGAACCCATTGTTTTGGCGAACGCAAGTTTTGAATCCTATTTTACCCAAATATGCTTAAACCATTGGTATAAAATCATTCGTAGAAAAAAAATACATAAACGTGTAACAAATCAATTACCTAAGGTATTAAAGGAAGAGATGCAACTCGATCAATACCAGATTCAACAAGAAAGATTTCGGCTTTACGAAAAAAAACTGCATGATTTAGGAGATAAATGTAAACAACTTCTAATCTATGTGCTTCAGTTAAAACTATCTGGTGCTGAGATTAGTAAGCGATTAAATATTTCTGAAGGAAATGTTAGAAAAAGAAAATTTGATTGTAAATCTAAGTTGATTAGATTAATTAAAAAGGATCCTTTATATCAGGAGCTTTGTGAATGACAAATTTTAATGAACAAGAAACATATGGCCAGATTGATTCCTATCTGAAAGAAACACTTTCTGGTGATGATCTGATTGCATTTCAGAAAAAATTGGATACAGATAAAGCTTTTCGATCGGAAGTTGAAATGCACCGAGACGTGCATCGGTTTTTTCAAGAAAGAGAGAGGATAAATACTTTTCGACAGAAAATATCAGAGATTTCACATCCTGAACGAAAGCAGATCGTTACAATTAGGTTTATTGGTATTGCCGCTTCCATTCTATTTTTATTGGGAGTTAGTTTTTGGCTCTATCAGTCAAGGTCATCAGCTGATAGACTTTACACTAATAATTTTAGGTCACCCAGTTATCTGTTGGTATCTGGCCCAGAAACAGAAAGAGGAACTGATAACATCCAACTGCGCAACAGTTATCAAACTGCAAAAGATCTTTTTGATAAGGGTGCCGTAGAACAGGCGTTGAGCTCGCTTAAGCAAATCGAGAGTGAAGATGCTGAACTCTCTTTTCATAAAGGCATTCTTTATATGCATCTAATGAAATGGAACGAAGCGATTTTGGAGTTTGAAATTAGTAGTTCTGTTCGCCCGGAAGCTTCTTCCTGGTATCAGGGGTTATCCTATATAAAACTTGAAGCATTCGACAAAACAAGAAATTTATTTCTACCGTTGACTACCTATCCAAATCCATTCAAGGATAAAGCTGAGGTCATATTGAAAAAATTACCTTCGAAGAGCAAGCTTTAACTATCTTTTGAAAATATAAATTCAGCAAAATTATTTTGATTAATCATGCTGTAAGAACTATTTGAATAAGTTTCAAGCCATGTTTTAGGTTTTCTGGAATTTTTTTTCTTCCACTTAAATTCATAGCCATTTAGATTGCCGTCTTTTTCTTCTATATAATCAAGTTCGGCTCCTGTATGCGTTCTCCAAAAATAAGTGTTTGCAAAATGATGCTTATACGCATTATTCTTCATCCGTTCAACAATGAGAAAATTCTCCCAAAGTACCCCTGCATCATTTCTGAGTTGGACTGAATTAAAATTCTCAATAATAGAGTTTCTGACCCCAAGATCGTAGAAATAAATTTTATCCATCTTAGTAATTTCTTTTCTTAAATTTCGACTAAACCCTGAAAGCCTGAAAAGAACGAAGGATTTTTCAAGTAAATCAATGTAGTGAATAACGGTTTCTCGGTTGATCTGTAAAGTGTTGGCCAATTCATGGATAGATACCAGATTCCCAATTTGGAAGGCAATGAGTTTAAGAAGTTGTCTTAATTTATCTGGGTAATTGATATTAGCCAATGTCAAAATATCTTTATACAAATAGGCTGAGGTCAACTCCTGTAGATAGGTTCTTTTATCATTGTAGTTTTCCATACTCAATAGTTCTGGATAAAGACCATATAGCATCCAGTCATTTAATTTTTGACTGATTTCGAAATTATTTAAATCCGTATATAATTTCCACTCAGTTATAGAAATAGGAAAGAGTCTATAAGTCCAAGTACGGCCTGTCAAAGGTTCTTTGATACGACTTGCCAATTCTAGCGAAGAAGAGCCCGTGACTAGAATTTTTAAATCTGGAATCTCATCATGTAAAATTTTAAGATTTATTCCAATATCTCTTATGCGCTGAGCTTCGTCAATAAATAGGATATCATAACCACTTACTAGGCCTATTAATGTCTCCAGGCTTCGACTTGATAATATTTCAGCATAAAGTTGCTGATCTGCATTAATCTCTAGAATTTTACAATTTATCTTTTTCAGGATAGCTTTGGCTAAAGTTGTTTTACCTACCTGCCTTGCACCATACAGAATAATTACTTTTTTAGATTCAAGTAGTTTTTTGCGAATGGAGTCCTCAATTATTCTAGGTATCATGTATTAAATATCGTGAATATTTATGGTAATATGTAATAAATAGCGTGATTATTTAGGGTCAAAATATAATTTGAATATGATCAAACTTAAAATCAGAATAAATAGAAGTCCAACAATCCAATAGTTCCAGTAATTGAAAGTTGGCCCAAATTCCATTCTCTCATTATCGCCTATCATCATCAGGTTCGCCCAGTAATAGGGATGGGCATACTTTTCATTTTCTACATTGGCCAAGTAATCTAGTTGGGCATTACGTAGAGCCGTTGATTTACCTTGTCCATCTTTAATGTTTCGAAAGAAATCAGTAATGATAGTCTTAGTCGAGAGGTCATTAGCCAACCATAAGCTCATCACGATGTTTGGACAACCGGAAAGTTTGAAAGACCGCGCCATACTCATTATACCTTCTCCTTTGATGATATTACCATATCCTGTATTACACGCTGAAAGCACTACCAATTCACTATTGAGATTGAGGTGTTCTATCTCATATGCGTATAGGCTTCCATCTTCATTTTCAGAAGGTAAAAGAGCCAATTGACTATATTGGGGATGATCATTATTTACCAGGCTGTGGCCGGCAAAGTGCAGGATTTGATTGGAATGGCCATTCTTTTTAAACAAGGTTTCTGTGGCTTGTGACTCTATAATGACCATTCCATTAAGCATCTGATTCGTTTCCATAACCTCTTCTTGGTTAAATAATAATGGCAGAAATCCATCAGACGATTCTCTAAAAAAATCTTTTGTTATAACCACAGAATCTAAATTATTACTTGATAAAACTAGGTTAACATATTCCGGCGCTATTCCAAAGTATTGATTATCAAAAGCTTTTTCATTGATTTGATTTTCTCGAAGTACATTATTACTGCTATATTCTACTCTTATTACTTTTTCATTCAACAAATAATTACGACTCCGCTTAAATATATCTGTTGGTTCCATTTTATAAATTAATGTATGGAAAGGAAGGTAGGTGAGTACACCGTCCGGGATCACTATTAATTGTTCATTGTTTAAATAATTACTTAGAGGATGTATGAGCTTTTGATACAGCTTGTGAAGTATGGAATCCATCGATGACATATTGCGAAAGTCAGTAGGTTCTTTTCGTAGATCTTTGATCAGGTTATTAGCAAGATTGATGCAATCTGCATGATCTAATTCAACTACTAGAGTTGTATCTTTGAAAATCCCCAAACAAAATGAATGATTTTCCCCCAAGAAATATTCTAAGTAATCTTCTTGGTTATTTCGGATAGATGATTCCAGCGATTTTAGATCGAATTGATTTTCCCCCTGGAGTAGGGAGAGCATAGGATCATCTCGTATTTCCAATTCTCGATGAGTTTGATATAAATTATCTTCTAACTTTCGGATGGCTGCACTATCTAATACTTCTTTTTGTTTTTCCAGAAAGAGTAGTCTTTTTATTTCTAATTCCAAAAGGTATAGATCTCCTAATTCTTCTTGTTTGGCTTGATCAAATGCATAATGCGTTCTAGATTTAGTTCCATATCGTGTCGAAATCGATTTTGATTGATTTGACCAATAAAATATGTTATCTAAATGTACTTTGTCCTTAGTGAGATGATATAATTTTAGGCTATTCGAAATGGCTTTTTCGTATACGAGATGACTCTTTTTTGTTGAGTGATAAAATGAAGATTCCTTTCTGAATAATAGAAACAATTCATTAAGCACTCTATCATAATTTTGAAAGCACTCGAATGCTTCCCACAACCAGGATACATCATTGGAATCTTTATGCAATTGCTGATATAAAGATGCTTCCATATGTAGAAAGTCATGAAAATTGGTTAATCTGAGATTAGCCAAGTCTTGGAAGTAGTTTTTATTATTTTGAAACGAACCTATTTTTTGGTCAATAAAATCCCAACATTTGTTTACATAATGTAAAGCTGAGTCTAGCTCATTTAGATGGAAATAAGCCGTAGCATACATTGACAAAAAATAAAATTTGGTACCTATTTCAAGATCATCAAACTTAAAAAGACTCGAGGTCTCATGAATTAATTCAAGGCAGAAGTTGGGATCTATAGTAGCAAAATTATAAGCCATCCCGATGGCTGACTCAACAAATAGATCTTTATCATTGACTTCCCAAAGAATTTTCTTTAGCTTATTAAATGTAGTTTTTGCAGAATCCAATAATTGATAATCCAGCTCATAATCATATTTATCCATTAGGTAAATAAATTGGAAATATTCATATTCTGGAATTTGAATACAAGCTTTTTTCATTTCATCGAGGTAGTACAACATGTGTTCTTTTTCACTCCTTAAATCATGATGAGAGTATAATCTTGAGCAGGCCACTACATAGGTGTCAGTGAAATCATACAAATTTCTTATTTGTATTTCAAAAGGTATGTGGGCCGTATGCATATTATTCCACAGCTGGGGATCTAGTGGTTCGTTATTCAAATATTTAATATAATTATCGTAAAAATACTTAGCAATATCATAATATTTTTTCTTGTAGATAAATGCATTTTCATAGTCCCCTGTTGCGGTGTAAAATACAAACGCATTGTAATTGCCCAACATCATATATACGTCATGCTCTCCTAATATTTGTTCTCTGATCCGCAAAGATTTCAAGGTTAATCTAGCGTATTCTCTAAAATCAGATTTGTTTTTTGCAATGTTGCCTAATTTATTATAACACTTAGTTACAATTAGATGATTCTCTCCAAAACGAGAAAAGGTGAGGTCCAGACTTTTATGAAAATAATGTTGTGCCGAATCCATTATGTTATTGACTAGGTTGCTAAAGCCTTTTCCAAAGTACATTTCAGCTTCTGCAGTAATCAGGATGGAATCTTTCATTTCGAGTGGAATCCTGGAGAAATGCAATCTTGCGAGCTTAATACTCTCTTGATCTAAACCATAATCCGTATAGTATTTGACCTGCATTTTATGAAATGCATCCATGGCAGCCGTTGAATCTTCTTGAAAAGGAGTCTGACTATGCAGTAGGTTCCCGAATAAAAGTAAAAATAGAAACCACTTAAATTTGTTTATTATTGAATATTTATTCCGTCGCATATATCGAAAAAGTTATCAATTTTAGCATTGGCAT
>JAHEJC010000400.1 GCA_024639065.1 Lewinellaceae bacterium
TGGTAGGATTGGGATAAATTTGCAAATATTCGAAGGATAAGGTGTTTTCAGCATTCACAATCCCTTCACATTGATCTCCTATTCCATCACCATTGACATCTTCTTGCAGCGAATTGGCCACCGTAGGACAATTGTCCAGGTTATTGATAATGCCGTCGTTATCTATATCATCATCACATGCATCACCTATACCATCTCCATCGACGTCGGACTGGTCTGCATTACTACTGAAAGGGCAATTATCGGATAGGTTGGAGATACCATCCTGATCCCCGTCGGCATCCAGCTCGGCGACATCGCCAATACCATTACCATCAGTATCAATTTGATCGGGATTAAAATGAAAGGGTGCATTGTCCAGCTGGTTGTCTATACCATCCCCATCCAGGTCTTCATCACACGCATCCCCTATACCGTCTTCATCTAAATCGCGCTGATTGGGATTAGCTGCCAGCACACAATTATCGTCAACATCAAGAACCCCATCCCCATCAAAATCGGGATTGTCGATACCGGACCCTTCGCCAATTGTGAACGACCAGATTACAGGTTCGGTAATCTGATTGCCATAGAGGTCTTCTACTCCCTCCACTTGTATAGTGTAAGCTTCGCCAAATTGGGTGAATAGATCCTGGTCAGGCCGGAAGAGCAGCTTATCCCCGGAGCAACCTACCGAAACAGGAATTTCGGTACTATCCGAAGTGCGACGCATTTGCACTTTATCGGCTGTAAGAAGCAGGCAATTGATCGGCTCATCAAAAGTGACTGAGAGTTCTTTTCCTTGACCAAATATGTCGTCCGTAGGCTCGGGTTGTCCAAAAACCTGAGGTGGAGTTCTATCAATACGTCCAGCAATACTTTCTGAATAGACAAAACCCTGTTCGCAGTCTAACTTAGCTCGAAGTTGATATTGCCCATCCGAAAGGTTTGTCAAATCGAGTGACACCTTTGTACCTCCAGGCTGATTCGACAGATCTGCTGGTTGGAGGATGCGTAATGATTCCCAGGTCATTCCACCTTGAGGCAAATATTGAATCGTAACCCGGTTGAGATTATCTTTTTCATAATCCATGATTTGCACCGATTGCATCCCATCGTCTGTATTGCTCACAATCCATTCCGACTCGTCCGTCTGAATAGTGATGGGGCTACAGTCACTTTGGAAGTAGGCAGAAAGTCGGATTGAACTACTGATACTGGTATCACAAGTGGATACCAAAATGAACTCCAGATCGGGAAAATCATACGCTGGAGGATTGCGAAATACTCTCACGGTTTGCTGCAAAGGAGTTCCGGTAGGGATATTATTCGTGATCGGTTGATCATAGTCCGTTCCTCCTACTTGGATAGTAGCTCCGTCAGGATTACTACCCTGATTAAACTTTAACGCATAAAACCTGGATTCCTCACTTTGGCTGGTGTTACCTAAAAACAAGCGGAATACCGCTGGATCATCAGGAGGGATGTTGGTTTGAACCAAATTATCTGCTTCTAACTGGGTCCCGTCCCGTGGTTGGGTCTTCGGTTCGTACGGGCAGCTTGATCGACCACTGACTAAGTCAAAAACAGGCGTGTTATATACTGGATCAGTCTTAATATCTACGGAGAAAAAATCCCCCTGATCATCGTCGCTAAGCGTAAACCCGGTTGTCAGTGCCTGGGTACTAACCTGATTGTTGGAGACCCCAGTTTCCATACGAAAGGAGACCTGAGTACCGAGAGAAAAACCAACCCCGGCAATTTCCAGCCCTGCCTCTAAAGCAACTTCCGTATCAATGATGTCTTTGTATTCAATCGTAATTTTTTCTGTACTTGACGAGGTGGTGGTTGATTCATAGGGGGCAAATCCACTAAATGATTTATTCTCAACAAATTTGGCTTTACGCTTTAATTCTTCGTTGCGCTGTAAGGTCTGCTCCCAGACGGAGACTTGACTTTGGAAAAAGGCGGCCGTATCCGGGTTCGCCTGGTTGAGCGTAATGAGCTGATTAAGTTGAGGAATGAGGGTGTTGCGAATATGGTCTTCGGTGTAGATGTAAGTGGTGGCAAAGCCGTCATTTCCCATGATCAATGTGGTATCGGTTTCAATACTACAATTAGCTGGGTTGTAACGAATTTCATCTGCCAGGGCATAAATCATATTCAAAGCGGCTCCCATGAAAACATCTCCTTCTGTACCCGTAACGACTTCATTGTTTGAAGTAGAAAATTTTTCGGAGGTGGTCAGAGAAGTCAAAAATTCCTCATTGGTTGCCGTTGATGCGCTCATGGTTGCGGAACCACCGATATCACCCCAGACACTGACTTCCGTGGTATAGCCGAAGCCCAACTCAAACTTGGTGCCTACTTTGAGTTTTGCCCAGGTTTTACTTGCGTTGTTGTTTTGTGAGGAGAAAGAGGTAGCTGCCTGAAAGGTCGTATTCTGCTGTAGAAAGCTAGAACTTGCATCTCCGGGAGGATCTCGTAAAATCAAGAGTGGTAGCTCTGGTGTCACGGTCGCAAATGTTTTCTCACGTCCGCGTACACCAGTCACGATCACGTCAATTTGTACATCCGATAAACGTCCATCTACATTGGCAGTGATGCTAAGGTTTTTCGTGTAGGGTGGCAAAATGTTCGGCTCAGTGGCCTCAAAAGTGTAGCGTGCAATCCCATTTTGGATGGGAATCTCGATTTCTCGATTCGGTACACTGATGCGATCGACGATGATAAGTGTGCCCGTATCTACAGGACATACATCCACTTCTTCCCACACTTCAATTTCAAGTTGAACTTGTTCTAGTTGATCTAATATGGGGTACGGTAAATCTTGGCAAGCAGGTCCATCCAGACCTCTGATTTGAATTTTTGGTGTTTGTCGGTAGGTAAATTTTAGCGAGGTATCCCGCTCCGTCAAGTCAATGGATTTTTTGGCTAAGAAGCCGATAACTTCTCCTTCATCTAACTCTGACTCAGGACTTAGGTTGATGCCGAGCACCTCTACATCATAGCGCCGAGCCGGTAGTTCGATCTTAAAATAGCCTGAGTCCAGGGTTGTAGTAAGCGTGGTATCCAGGCAATTATCCGGACTAAAGATCCTCACCTCAGCCTGCCCAATAAATTGCTCGCAGCCCGCACGCACATAACCATCAACAGTTTGCCTGGTTGTATCAATAAATTGGAGTCCGGCTGTATCCGCCTCCACGAGTAAGACATATTCTGCTGGCACGAAAGTATGCTCAGCAAGTCTAGGCCGGATAGAAAAGATACCCGCTTGCGGCACACTGATGACAAAGTTACCGTCTGTATCCGTGCGATCTCCTAAGAATGCATCATTTATCAAGATCTCTGCACCACCGACTGGACAGGTTGTATCTCCCGGTTGGACTACCCGTCCCGATAGTACAAACGAAGTTGTATCGGTGAAATTGATCATACGCTCGATAGAAATTTGTGGGGTAAGGGTACGGTTGCGAAAACCAGGCTCAAATCCATGACCGGGTTTACTCGGCTCAATGCGAAAAGATCCTTCTTCTCCAAAATAGATATTCTCAATGCGGTAATTGCCTTCCATGTCTGTGGTATCACAGTAACGGGCACCAGCTGCCGATCCGGGAAGATCCGATTCCTGGATCGCACAGACTTCAACATCTCGAACCCCCGTGATGGCTCCAGTCAATCCACCAGGCCGGGTAGCTACGGTACCGGTTAAAATCCCTATGGGGGCAGATATCCTCAAGGGCTCGGAGGTAGCCGTCTGCTCGAAAGCTTCAATTTCTATGGTGTAATCATACGGACCGCTGCCGGGAAAATCATCAGTAACATAACTGCGTACGTAGATTTCCAGACCATCGCTGCCTGTGATTCGCTGGCCATCACGAAGAACATGAGCAGTAATCTCCTCGTCAGGCACGTCAGATTGTTTGGTCCAACGCAGCTCAATCTGTCCATTTTCAAGAACCCGAAAGGAATCAAGGATGGGAGCCTTGAGTGCTGCTGTTGAAACGATAAGGTCACGCCGAGCACTGGCATAACCACACCGGGTTACACAGTTTGCCGCGTAATCACCAGCATCATAAACTAGGCTTACGGGAATATCTTGTTGACCTGGACCTAGCGGTGCCCTAATCACCGACTGCCATGTATCACGGTTGCTTTGACCCAGAGATACCGACCATAAAAGTTGAGCAGATTGTACATTAACAAGCTGACTGCGATTTGCATCATTACTGCAATGGCAAAGATTATCACTGGGTGGCTGAACGGTAAAGTTGAGGTCAGCAAAATAATCACTTCCGCTATTTTGCTGAGAAAGCGAAGTAACTTGAGCAGCAAAGTCAAAGATGTTTTCAACTATTCTTATACTACTTACTTGATCAAACAGTCCATTCGGTAGTTGATAACCCATGCCTAGACCATCGAAATCTCTATAGAGTCCAACAATATCGGATACGAAATTGTCATGTTGAAATGGAAGTACATTGATTAATCCACGTACCCATACATATTCAAACCGATCGTTTCCGAGCAATTGTGTAGTCCTCCATTCACCTACACCGAGCCCGTGAAAAAGCTGCAAATTGGCGCTGCCAACATCTTGGATTTCATCATAGAAATAGGCAACGGGTTCATCCACTGGTATTTTTTCCAGTTGCACAAAATCAATATTATCCTCCCAGGCACCGATCCAAGGGTAGTTGCCCGGATAAAGTTCGGTCCAACGCACCGATTTATTGGCCTGATTGCCATCAAAAAGCGTAACCTTAATACCTAATGGAATAGACACCGAAGAAATTCTGTTGACCAGGTTTATACCCTGATTGACTGACTGGGCCTCTGTTTGACTAATGTTTATTTCTATTTTGTCGGTTCCATTAAAATTACGTTGATCCCAGAAAGTCACTTTTGTGTCGGTCGCCGTAGCCGGTCCAGGTTTAATTTGGGATTGGACTTTTGTCGAAAACTGTAAAAGGAACATTAGAAGCAGGGCAACATTAAATGGTCCGGTGGGTCTAGTAACGTGTGTAAATAAGTATGGCATCTTCCTTAGATTATTTTTAAAATAAACTTTACTAAATATTATAAATCTGCGGTGGGCTACTGAGACTTTAATCTACGTCAATACATAAATTATGAAGACAGCATCTCGTACTAATGGCTTTCTTGTTGGTTATAGTCTCTGGTTTTATTTTATGGCTGGAAGGTAGGAAGGTTATTTAAATTGACCAAATCGAATGAGCTATATTTATTTCGCATCTCTAATAATTCAAATGAAATAATTTATTTGTAGAAATAACATTAAAATTATTTCCTATAGCATCTCTATTTATAAAAATTTTAAAAATTAAATGGTTCAAATTCATTAAAAGTCAATAATTCCTCAATAAGATAAAAGATCCAATAAAGTACTAAAGGCCCAAATCATGAACTTGGGCCTTCGTTTAAATGGCAATCCTGTTTAACTGATTAGACGAGACTTATTCTTTTTGGTTGCTCAATTAATCACCTCTTTCAAGTCGTTCTATCCTGGCCATTAAGTCCATTTGAATATTAATCAATTTTTGATAGGCGGTTGCCTGCTCCTTTAGTTTACTTTGTAAGGCCTGATTTGCAGAAACCAATAGGGGAATAAGACCAATATAATTGACTGCCAGTAATGCCTTTTTTTCTCCATTATCCTTGTGCCTTGTATATTCCTTAACCAGATTAGGTAATACTTTTTCTATTTCTTGGGCAACAAATCCAAATTGAAGCACTGGGGATTGGTTGGTTGATCTTAAAAAATCTTTCTTTAAAAAATAGGATCGAGGTTGTAATTGATTTATAGTCTCCAAGCTGTTTTGTACGGATTGAATGTTAGTCTTAAGAGCTGCATCAGAAACATTCATGACATTATCTGCCTGAATATCTCCATTTACATCCAATTGGTAGGCGTGATTCCCTTTGTT
>JAHEJC010000401.1 GCA_024639065.1 Lewinellaceae bacterium
GTGCTAATAGCATTTTTTTGCATTTTGTCCTTGAAAATGTCTGCACAGACAGATGATGTTTCAATGCTTGAATTGGATTATTTTCAGCCGGTTCTATTAGATGAAAAACCTGCATTTAAACACATCCTTTCTACAAAAGTTATCAACGAGAGTAAATACGATTCTTTAAATGCAAAAGTGAATAGTATTCCAGTAATCAAAAGTATAAATTACAATAATTGGGATACGACCAATGTTCACGCTTATAGAGATAATCCGCCTAAGCTTCCTTTCCGCATCGATTTTTACGAAGACACTTTTCATCCGCCTGTTAGTGGGAAACAAATAATTACCTCGCGATTTGGTAAACGAAGAAAAGGGCCCCATCGTGGAATTGATATAGACCTGCAGGTTGGAGATTCAGTTCGGTCGATTTTGGCAGGTACCGTCCGTTTTGTGAATTATTCACGCGGACACGGTCGGACCGTGGTGGTTCGTCATGATAATAACCTTGAAACAGTTTATGCGCATTTATCAGCATATGGCGTAAAAGTAAACCAGCGGGTCGGTAAAGGAGAATACCTGGGCAAAGGTGGTAAAACTGGAAATGCAAGAGGTAGTCATCTTCATCTCGAAGTTCGATATCAAGGTCTAACTATTCACCCTGAATATTTATTTAACTTCAATGATTACAGTATTAATATCCCTACAATCTATGTGACTAATAAGTGGTCAAACCCCATGTACCATACCTCTACTCATAAAAGTAAGATTGAACCAATAAGTATACTTGAACCGGTTATGGTAGAAAAGAGTCCAGTCCAAAAATCTATAACCGCACCCAAATTGCAAAAACCAATTGATAGTAAAGTTAATTACGGAAATATCGTCCATGTAGTAGTTAAAGGAGATACGTTATATTCTCTGGCCAGAAGATATAATAGTACGGTTAATCAGCTATGTGAAATTAATCGTATCCCGGATCCAACTAAAATAAAGATCGGACAGAATCTTAAGCTTCGCTAGTAGTGCCTGCCGTAGTCAGAACTAAAGAGAATTGGGACTTGAGACATTCATAAATGCTCAGCTAATTGCAATGAATTCATTTAAATTTTTCACACCTAAACTCCTAAACCTGAATCAACCCCTAAACTTATTAAGACAGCTAGCCATATAATAGAATAAAAATCAAAGGTTTTTGATGAGCTTAATGTCTATTCAACTCCGTACTTGAAGAAGCTGATAATATTCCTGCAGAAATTTATGGATGCTCTTTTTGGGGAAGGAACTCGTTCCATTGGTTAATAGGCAAATACCAATTTTTTCAACCGGATCGAAGGCGATTTCGCTTCGAAAGCCATCAATGTATCCGCCATGATAGACTAATTTGTTTCCAGCATACTCGGCAATTCGATATCCGAGGCCATAATCTAGTTTGGTCACTTCTGACCATCCTCTGAAGTATTTCCATTTTGCCGGACAACTAACTTGGGGCTTAAACATTTCCTCTAAAATATGCGGTGGTAAAATTTCGGGAGCATAGCCTAATAAAGCATGTAAGTACTGTGCCATATCCGAAATGCTGGCATTAACCCCTCCAGCAGGGACTGCATTGTAATAGATTTTTTGTTGCTTGGTAGGTACCCAGCCGCGCTTAGTCTTCATATGTGGAGTTGCCACATTATCACCTGTCATTAAATCTTCATAAGTGACGGAAGCATCTTCCATGTTCAAGGGATCAAATATTTTTTCCGCCATCAAATGATTGTAGGATTTACATTGATCTGCTTCTAGTACTTCTCCAATCAAGCTATATCCGGCATTCTGATATGAATAAAACTTACCTACAGGACCTATAGGATTTATGTGTTGAATTTCTCCGGTGATTTTTTTCATGGATACGCCCGCTTCCAATAAGTTGGTGTACATATGGTATGGAAACCCGGCTGAATGAGATAAAATATGTTTTAACTCAATCTGCTGGCCATGAATCGGATCTTTCATGGTAAAATGAGGCAAATAATCAACTAGTTTGTCCTCCCAGGATAAATTGGTTTCATTCACTAAGATACCGGTCAAGGCTGCGGCCAATCCTTTCGAAGTGGAAGCCAAACGAAAAACAGTATGTTCATCAACTTGCTCAGTGGATCTGGCTTTTTTTATTCCGTATCCTTTCTTTAGAACGATTTGATTGTTTTTTACGATGGCTAGAGCCATGCCAGGGTATTGTCCTCCTCGATATCCTTTTTCAATATATTGGTCAAATGATTCTATAAAATGCTGAAAAGAAATGTCAGTGGAATTAATACCGTCCCATTTTGGGCCTCCCACCAAAGAATAGTCCATTAGGTTTGCGTCATACGATGGAGCTAACGCACTAATTAAGAACAATACAACGGATCCAAACAAAGCGACCGTACGGGATTTGATCATATTACATTTACTTCAAAATTAACCTATCGTCTTTTCTAAGTGGAGGTATTATGTTATCAGTTTTGAGTGGAGGTTGGTAATTTAATACTCAAAATATGTACCGAAAACTACGCAACTAAGACGTAAAACGGAAATTGTTACCACAAGATTTTACGAGGTGATAGCCGTATTTGTTCACTATGCAACATATCGTGATTTGTTACTTGACTTAATACCAAAATAATTCACTATTAATCAACAACTAATATATACATAATATATTTAATATATATTTAAACAAAATATTTGAAATTTGGAAAAAAAATTTTCCTCTTTTGGTTCATTTCTTGATAATAAATCTTTCAATGTGTATTTGATAAGCACGTATTTAAGAAAGATTAAAGCTTAAAATTAGTGGTATTCCGATTTGTTCTTAAAAAAAACTACTTTTGAATTCCTCATTTCAAAAAAGCAATGACGCAGCTTGATTGGATTGTTCTTCTAGCAACCTTGGCTACCATTATTATATATGGTGTGTGGAAGTCTAGAGGACAAAAAGATATTAATGATTTTTTACTAGGCAGCCGGGAAGCAAAATGGTGGTTAGTGGGGCTGTCTGTAATGGCCACCCAGGCCAGTGCTATTACATTTCTGTCTACTCCCGGTCAAGCATATTCTGATGGGATGCGGTTTGTGCAATTCTATTTTGGATTACCTCTGGCCATGATCGTCATATGTATTGTATTTATTCCCAGGTATTATAAGTTGAATGTTTTTACCGCATACGAATACCTTGAGAGCACTTTTGATTTAAAATCCAGAACCCTTGCTTCCATTTTATTTCTCATCCAGCGTGGTTTAGGGGCCGGTATAACGATATATGCTCCTTCGATAATCCTATCCACCTTGCTGGGATGGAATTTAAATCTCACCTGTCTGCTTATTGGCTCCATGGTTATTATATATACCGTCTCCGGGGGTACTAAAGCTGTGAGTCAGACGCACAAACTGCAGATGCTGGTCATTATGGTGGGCATGTTCATTGCCTTCTTTTTGCTTTTGGAATACTTACCAGGTGATTGGTCATTGGGTGAAGCATTAACGATTGCCGGATCCCAAGGACGGATGAATGTAATTGACCTCAGCTTTGATTTTAATGAACGATACACATTCTGGTCCGGAATAACCGGAGGATTCTTTCTGGCACTTGCCTATTTTGGGACCGACCAATCACAAGTACAAAGGTACCTTAGCGGCAAATCTATCCGGGAGAGTAGAATGGGTCTTATGTTTAATGGCTTACTTAAAATACCCCTGCAGTTTTTTATTCTATTTGTTGGTGTATTGGTCTTTATATTTTACCAAACGCATCGAGCACCGGTGTTTTTCAATGAAAATGAATTGGAGCTTGTTCAAAATTCAAACTTGGCGCCTGCTTTAGAAAATTTAGAAAGTACTTACACCGATTTGATTGATTCCAGAGCTACCATCCAGAATCAATTGGTGCAAGCGAAAAGAAATAATCAAGACCTGTCCACTTATTCGAATCAATTGCAAGATTTGTTAAATCAGGAAAATTTATTGAGAGATTCTGTAAAAGCAATTATAGCTCAGGTAAGTCCGACTGCTGAAACCAATGACCGCGATTATGTGTTTCTACATTTTATCATTAATCATTTACCCAAAGGCTTGGTTGGTCTTTTGCTAGCGATGATACTTTCGGCTGCTATGTCATCCACAGCCTCAGAATTAAATGCGTTAGCCTCCACCACCACAGTAGACATTTACAAACGCAGTTTCCGGCGTCAAGAGTCGCAAAGGCATTATATGCTTTCTTCCAAATGGTTTACCTTAATGTGGGGTTTAATCGCAATCCTCTTTGCGCTTTTTGGAACGCTTGCCGAAAACTTAATCCAGTTTGTCAACATAGTAGGCTCTATTTTTTATGGAGTCATTTTAGGCATGTTCCTCATGGCTTTCTTTGCCAAAACGGTGCGCGGAACAGCTTTATTTATTGCTGCTTTGTTAGCGCAGCTGAGTGTGATTCTTTTATTCTTAGTCTCAAATATCGGTTACCTTTGGTTTAATGTAATTGGCTGTTTGTTGGTTATCGTATTTAGTTATTTGATTCAAATATTTCTTCCTCCAAAGAATTCCGCACAATAGAAGGTCTGCCATATTAGAACATTTTCTGTGACTAATTCAAGTTGTTCAAAACAGAAAATGATACTGTAATTTTATTTTCTTACTTTTTGATAATTTTACATGTTAAATATCATCTAAAATGAAAATTCATAACATCATCTTATTGTGCCTAATTTATCTCTCAATCCACGTAACTCAAGCACAACAAATTCCCTTACCAGAACACCCAAACCCGATTCACCAACGTGACCATTGGATCAACCTAAACGGCCAATGGGACTTTCGCTTCGATTCGCAAAATGTTGGCATCGATGAAAACTGGTTTTCTGCTTCCACACCATACGATCAGAGAATAAATGTACCATTTCCGTGGGGCTCGGCCCTATCTGGTGTTGAAGATAAATCGGATATAGGCTGGTATCGGCGTTCTGTTCAGCTTCCAACAGATTGGAATGGTGATCGAACCTTTTTAATCATAGGAGCCTCCGATTGGGAAACGCATGTGTGGCTTGACGGTAAGAAGATTGGTAGTCACCAAGGAGGATATGTTCCTTTTGAATTCGAGATAACCAGCTTGATCAAGTTGGGATCAAATCATACTTTAGTAATTCGGGTAGATGATGCCCGCCGAGCGTTTACCTTGTATGGTAAACAAGGTTATGGTAATGCGCGAGGTATCTGGCAGACACCCTATTTGGAAAGTCGAGGAAGTGCATATATTGATCAAATTCAGCTCACTCCATATATTGAGGCTTCAGAAGTAGAGGCGGTTGTTCATCTTCAGGAAGCAACATCGGATACCTCAACAGCCTTGCTGAATATTCAGACTAAAAATGGCATTATATCAACTGAAGTAGAAATCCCCAAAGGGTCAAAAAAAGGAAGAAAAATAATATCGATTCCCGATCCTATATTATGGACATTAGAAAATCCTAATTTGTATGACGTATCGGTTACATATGAAAATGATGAAGTGCATACTTATTTTGGGATGCGCAAAATTTCCGTAGTAAATCTCCCTGGCACGGATATTCCCTACATTGCGCTGAACAACAAACCGATTTATCTGCAAATGGCCTTAGACCAATCTTATCATCCGGAAGGTTTTTACACTTTTCCCAGCGATCAATTTATTCAAGAAGAAATTCAGCGTAGTAAATCGATTGGGCTTAACGGAATCAGAACCCATATCAAAGTAGAAATACCTCGCAAGTTGTATTGGGCAGATAAGTTAGGATTACTAGTCATGGAAGACCTTCCCAACAGCTGGGGTGAACCAGATGAAGCGATGCAAAAGGAATCAACTTATACCCTCAAAGAAATGATTAAACGGGATTATAATCATCCTTCCATTTTTTCCTGGGTACTGTTCAATGAAACCTGGG
>JAHEJC010000402.1 GCA_024639065.1 Lewinellaceae bacterium
TATTTAATTAAGATGACAAACCATTTTCCCAGCTTTACTTTTGCATTTTGATTGATTGCACTTCTCAGCTTATCTGCGCCAAAGAGCCATCCTATCATGACCACTTCAAAGAATCCAACTGTAAGTAGACTATAGTTAAATACCCAATGATCGGTAATATCCAATAAAGTCATTCCTAATGTTCCATCCCCGGTTAATCCCTTGTCAATTATCATAGGCAATGCAAAGAGTAAGGACCCAATCATACAAGGTACCCCTACGTAGGTTAATGCTTTATTTCTTGAGATTTTGAATTTATCAATTAAAGCCGAAGCAGGACTTTCTATTAATGAAATGGAAGAGGTGATTCCTGCCATGACGATTAGTAAATAAAACAGAAATCCAAAAAAACGTACTACCCAGGGAGAACTGGAAAGTTCATTGATACCTTGAGGAATCACAAAAAATGAAAGTGACAAAGTAGACCCTGCCGGATTTAATGCAAAAACAAATAGTAAAGAAAAAATGGCTATCCCAGCGAGAAATTCGAAACTGCAATTCAAGAAAGAGACCAACATACTATTGTTTACTTGATCAGCATTTTTAGGCAAATAGGAGGCATAAGCGGTCATCGTACCCATACCCAATGAAAGTGAAAAAAACATCTGGCTAAAAGCACCACGCCAAACACTGGGGTCTGCAATCCCTTCAAAGTCTGGTGTAAATAGATACATGACGCCGTTAAATCCTCCATTCAGAGTAATTCCACGAATGGCTAATACCAACATAAAGATCCACATGGTAGGCACAAAAATACGAACTGCTTTTTCAATGGATTGGGCACCATTTTTTAAAATATATACATTCGCCAACCATAAAATTAAAATGAATAATAAAGGCCACCAGGTGGCGGTCAAGTCGAAGAAGTAGACCATCGCATTTACACTTTCCGAAGGTTCTTCAAAAGGCGTGAACGGTGCAGATGCTCCAGGCTCGAATAAACTTCCAAAAGAACCAACCATCATGCCAAATGCCCATCCCAGGATTGCAATATAATAGGCGGTTATAAACATAGCACAAGCAATACTCCACCAACCAACAAATTCTCCTCGTTTTCCTGCAAAATGTTTTAATGCCAGGGGAAAGGATTTGCCAGTCATACTGCCGATCCCAAATTCAACCATCATCACCGGCATTCCCAGTATAAATAATGCGATGAAATAAGGTAAGTAAAATGCACCACCGCCATATTGGTATGCATTGGAACTAAAAAAGACAATATTTCCTAAACCGATAGCTGATCCGCTCGCTGCCAGGATAAATCCAAATTTACTTTTCCAATTTCCTCGAGATTGACTCATCGTTTTTGTTTTGTATGGACTGTCAAAATAACAAAAATTGAATTACTTGTCCTGGATCTCTGAAAGTGAATTAGTTGAGAAGGAATACTGGTGGAATTAATAAGGACTCAATCTGAACGACACCCTGAAGAATATTTGATTGATCTCTGTGAAAAATTTCGAAATTTAATTTTTTGTAATTTTAGTTTAGTAATTCTATCTCCGAAAATGAAAAAATTGATTTTAAGTTTTAATATGTTCTTATTGTTAGTTTTTATATTGCTAGCTACTCAAATTGGTCCTCAACCCAATATGAATAACGCGTATACTGAAATTTTTGAAGTAGTGAATATTTACTCGCCATGTTGTAAAGACATTATCTTTGAACTGAATGGAGATAAATATCTTAACTACATCAATCGTGGAATAGAAAAGGGAATTGATCAATATGAGTGGAATAATCATCTAAAAAATGAAGAACTTATATTTACTTTCATCAAAAATAAAAGTTTGCTTGGTCCGAAACACCGTACATAGCAAAGATTGAATTAAAAACAAAACGATATACAATGCATTTACTTAAGAGTCTTTTATTGATCACTAGTTGTCTGCTGTTTCTGAAATGCTCTACTCCGGCACCGCAGACTGGTGATACTCCTAAAGAAGAAAATATGTACACTTACAATGTTGAAGAAAAAATTAAAGAATTAGGCATCACGCTTCCGGAGGTAGGTCCCCCGGTTGCAAATTATGTAAATACCGTACGAACTGGAAATTTGGTATATACGGCAGGTAAGGGTCCCAATACGCCGGATGGCGGGTATATTCAGGGCAAAGTGGGAGCTGATCTCACCGTGGAGCAAGGTTATGAAGCGGCTAAGTTAGCTGGAATTCAATTGTTAGCAGCCTTAAAAGCGGAATTAGGTGATCTCAATAAAGTAAAAAGAATTGTAAAAGTATTAGGTATGGTAAATGCGGTGCCTGATTTTACAGATCATCCTGAAGTGATTAATGGTTGTTCTGATCTGATGGTAGAAGTATTTGGTGAGCGAGCTAAACATGCTCGAGCCGCTGTTGGTATGGGATCTTTACCCAGAAATATCGCTGTAGAAATAGAAATGATCGTAGAAGTACAATAGGTTATAATTCATCATATTACATTATTATTTAATTTGTAATTTTGTTGAATTTAGCACTTTACAAATCATAGTACCGGAAAAATTTTGATATCTGACATTTTTTCGAGAATTTTGTAGAGGATAGGAATTATAATTTTGGATTGGGTATCCTCTATAACGGATCTTACCTATACAATCCGAGGTGTATTACAAGATTGGGACCAATACAACTAATAGTTAAGCGAAATATGTTTTACAAGTCCATATTTCAGGGATATCTTCAATTCCATAATGAACGCAGTTATGGCAAGGTGCTCGATATGTTTCGTTATAAGATTGAAACCATTTATAAAACGGACATCCTAATAAAAGATGAAGAGTATTTCCACGAAGACCAGCTTACTTTTCTAGTCCCGAGAATCGTCGTTCAAGCCAGTAAAAAAAATTGGCGCAATACAGTGAGTCTCATTAAATATTTATCCCAGTTTGCTGTTTCCGGCGCAGTTGGGGCATGGATGATTGAATCAGGAAAGATTCTTCAATATGCTATGATAGAGCCTCAGGGCGATAAGGTAGCAGTGCAAGCCTATTTAAAAGGTAAAAAACTGAGTGATCAAGTAGGCTCGGAAAAAGAAGCTTTGGATGCTTTAAATGCGGCCATCGATAAATATGACAAGCATGCACAGGCCTATGAACGCCGTGGGTACATAAATTATAGATTAGGTAATATTGAAGATGCGGTGTACGATTTTAGTAAAAGTATCAAATTGGATGTGTCAAATGCGAATGCTTATTGCGGTCGTGCAAAAATATATATAGAAACCAATAAACTAAAAGATGCTGTTCAGGATCTTAAATTGGCATCGGCCAAATCGATTGCACTGCAACCGATCTATTGGACTGCTACGCGGATGCGTGCAGAAACTTATTATAAACTTAAACAACTAGATAAAGCAGCATTTGATTTAAAACTTTTTACCAACCGCAAATTTGCTCCCGATAATGTAAATTTTAAATGGAAAAAATTTGCGCTATTTTTATACAGTAAAGTCTTGGTTGAATTAGAAGAATATGGCCTTGCGCTGGAGGCCCTTAAAAAGATTGAAAAACTGGAAGGAGATCAAGTGAATATCCCTGAAGAAGATTACTTTGCTATTCTGGGAATTGCTAAAAAATTGGCAGGCAAAAAAGGTTATATCGCTGATTTGAAAACAGCCATCAATCTCGGTTCTTCCAGAGCTCAAACCTTTCTGGAAGAAATTTCATGAAACCCTTCCACCTGCTTGTTTTGTTATAGCCAAAAGAAATTTCATCTGTAATTCAATGGTCAACTACATTCTTCGATTACTTAAAACTATTTTACCAGTTTTATTTGTGCTTTTTGGTATTTCGCTAGGTGCCCAGGTTATCAATAAAAAAACAGCACCCGCACCCTTAAAAAAGTTATTATTTAAAAGTGATCAATGGCTCAACCAGAAGCAATATGTCAATGCGATAAAAGGTTACGATAAAATTATTAAGAAATACCCTAATTATATTGATGCATGGATTAATAAAGGATCCGCTTTGTATGAACAAGGTAATTGGGAAGAAGCAATCAAAAATTATAAACAGGCTTTAGAACTGGATCCAGGATATCTATCAAGGCTACATTTTACCGTTGGCATGATTCTTTTTAAGCAGGAGATTTATGAGGAAGCAATTCTTCATTTTAAGAATTATACAACAGCACCCAAAACCAATCCCGCCAGACTTAAAGTTGCTCAAGACCATATTGAGAAAGGTAAATTCAGAGCAACCGCAATGCAAAATCCAGTATCCTTTCGACCTCAAAAGCTTTCCGTGTCGATCAATACAGAAATGTCCGAGTTTCTACCTTCCCTCACGGCGGAAAATGTAATGGTCTTTTCACGTAAAGTGGGGAATCAGGAAGATTTATATTACAGCATTCAACTGAATGGAAAATGGCAAGAAGCAATGCCTATATCCAACTTAAACACGAGTGAGAATGAAGCAGCTCATTCGATATCTGCAGATGGAAAGTGGTTGGCATTCACGATATGTAACCGAAAAGAAAGTATCGGAAGTTGTGATCTATTTATTAGTGAATGGAATGGTAATGCCTGGTCAATACCAAAAAATATGGGCCCTTCAATAAACACAACGGGTTGGGAAGCACAGCCTGCTCTATCCGCAGATGGTAATCAGCTCATTTTTGCTTCAAACCGGGAGGGTGGATATGGTGACTATGATTTATGGATCAGTTTTCGTTCGAAAGGAAAATGGAGTAGTCCTAAAAATTTAGGTAATAAAATAAACACTGCTGGAAAAGATGAGACGCCGTTTCTACATGCGGATGGTCAGACTCTTTACTTTTCCTCGGATGGCCACTTTGGAATGGGAGACCGTGATTTATTCATAAGCCGCAAAGGGCCAGATGGTGCGTGGCAAGCACCAATTAATCTGGGCTATCCAATCAATACAAAAAATCGAGAAGGTGCACTGAGTGTATCGCTTGATGGGCAAACCGCTTACTACGCTTCTGACCGATCAACCAATAATCTGGCACCCAATCTGGATATATTTGCTTTCGAATTGCCAGATAATCTGAAACCCAATCCGGTTACCTATCTGAAAGTATCTTTATTCGATCAAGCATCCAAAATTTCCCTATCCGGAAATGTTTCGATCATTGAATTGGTCAGTAAAAAACAAATAACGAACATGCCAGTTTACAAGTTGGGTAGTCCGATCATCTGCCTCCCCACCGGAGAGAAATATGCCTTTCATGTAAAAGTAGATGATTATCAATTATACAGTGAACACTTCGATCTCTCCATAGCAAAAGATAAATATGAACCCTACCTCTTGTCCATTGGATTGCAGAAAATCACTACATCAGCAGCCAAACCAATCGTGTTGAACAATATATTCTTTGAAACTGGTTCGGCAAGTTTGCTTAATACCTCCTATTCAGAGCTGGATTTGCTTAAGACTTTTCTTTTCGATCATGCTGATTTACGTATTGAAATCAGAGGACATACCGATAATACCGGAAATGATGTTTTTAATCAAACGCTTTCGAATGATCGTGCGCGTGCTGTATATGAATACTTAGTGAATCAAGGAATCTCCAGGAGCAGGTTGACTTTCCATGGATATGGAGCCTCCATGCCTGTTGATAATAATAATACTGAAGAGGGGAGACAAAAAAACCGGCGTACCGAATTTATTATAATCAATGAGTAGACGACAGAAAAGATTTGAGCAAGTTGAAATTATTGACTTGGCCGATAAGGGTCAGGCGATTGGCAAAAAACCTGATGGTGAGATTATTCTGGTTGGTCAAGTAGTCCCGGGTGATTTGGTAGATGTAATCACAACCAGAAAGAAAAAAGGTATTTGGCACACCATCCCAACTCATTTCCATAAATTTTCTCCTGACCGGGT
>JAHEJC010000403.1 GCA_024639065.1 Lewinellaceae bacterium
TGTGGGACAAAGAAAATAGAGTCTACCGGGGTGCTTCCGAAAGTAGAAAAGATGGACAAGCTGCCGGGTATTAAATTTCTATTCGATCGTCTATTTATCTCAATTATAAATTAAAGCCCACAATAATGTATACCTGTCAAGCCTCCTAATCGTTGACCTTGCAAGTATACTCACGTTGCATCCAATTTAAATGTTATAGACAACTTGAAACAATCATTATAATGACGGAAAAACACCAAACTGGGGCAAGTCCCTCAATACAAATAGATAAGAAAATCATCGAGATACTCAACAAGTATGAAGGAGCGAATGTCGACTTGGGATACTTGCTCTGTGATCAACATATAGACTCAACTGAAAAGGTAGCCATAATCTATAAGGAAAGTGTCGATAGTGAAATCAGGTATACCTACTCTGATTTAAGAGAGTATTCAACAAAGTTTGCAGTAGTCCTCTCTGATCTAGGAGTTCGAAAGGGGGATCGAGTGGCTACTTTATTGCCTAAATCACTAGAATTGGTTATTGCTGCTTTATCAATCTGGCGGCTTGGTGCTATTCATGTACCTCTTTTTACGGCTTTTGGACCAGAGGCTGTCGATTACCGTCTCCGAAATAGTGAGACATCAATTCTCGTGACTGATAAAAAGAACCGGAACAAAGTAGAAAGTAAACCAACACATCTTTCTAGTATTATTGAAGTTGAAGGGGACGACAATTTTAGGAGTCAATCTGGCGATATACCTTTTTGGGCATCATTAGAAAAAGCAACTAAGGAAGTTCAGGTATTGAAAGTTACAACAGAGGATCCGTTTATATTATTATATACTTCCGGCACTACCGGAGAGCCCAAAGGTGTTGAGATATTAGCCAAATTACTAGCTCCAATAGAAGTATATATGCAGTTTGGATTGGATCTGCGAAAGCAAGACGTATTTTGGAATATGGCTGATCCGGGTTGGGCATACGGACTCTATTATGCAATTGTTGGTCCATTACTCATAGGGCACTCCACCATACTATTTAATGCGCCATTTGATGTTGACAATGCTTTAAATGTATTGAAGAACCTTAAAGTAAGTAATCTCGCCACTTCTCCAACGGTTTTTAGGGTGATAAAATCTAAGGTGGATATCTCCGACGGTGAAATTCAACTCTGTTTACGTGTTGCTTCATGTGCAGGAGAACCACTCAATCCAGAAATCTTATCTTGGGGACGAGAATATTTAGGTGTTTCTATTCGTGATCAATATGGTCAGACTGAATTGGGGATGGTAGTGACGAATCTTCAATCTCCTGAACTAAAACGCCCCCTCAAGCCAGGTTCCGCTGGTCCTTCTATGCCCGGATTCAGAGCGGTTATCGTTGATGAATTGGGCAATGAACTCGCACCGGGGAACGAAGGAGAATTGGCTATTGATACCCTTAACTCACCATTATTTGCCTTCAACGGTTATTACAAAAATCCGAAAAAAACCAAGGAGCGCTTCACCAAAAATGGCAGATATTATCTTACTGGTGATGCTGGCAGTCAAGATGCAGAAGGATTTATTTTTCTTACCGGTAGAAACGATGACGTAATCACCAGTTCAGGTTACCGCATCGGGCCTTATGAAATCGAAAATATATTAATGGGGCAGGAGGCCGTTGGAGAAGTAGCAGTGGTTGGCATACCCGATCAACTTCGAGGGGAGATTGTGAAAGCGTTTGTAGTTCTCAAAGCAGGATTCACACCTTCCGAATCTCTTGCTGAAGAAATGCGTCAATTGGTAAAGAAAAGATTATCTGCACACGTTTATCCTCGGAAGATAGAATTTGTAGAAGAACTGCCTAAAACACCGAGTGGAAAAATTCAAAGGTTTATGCTACGCAATCACTAGGAATTATCATTCCAGATATCTATAAAACCAGAGACTTAGAATTACTCTGATTGATGAAATAAAACCTGACTGCAATAATGACTCATAACGATCACAGCGCCAGCGAGGCTAGGAGATTGATTAAATTGCATGAAGTTTGTTATTTTGTAAGTGGAGCTGAGATGGGAGAGTGCAAGTGATTGCTTGCCCACTACGTCGCTTAGCCTGACGTTGAGCACAATTGAAAATTTTACCCTTAAGGATAAATGACATCACTTGAAATTAAAACGATCGAGACATTCAACCGAATGTGGGACACATGGAAGGATCCGAATGTGTCATCAATCCAAGAAAGCATAGCAACTTGGGCCAAGAATTGTAAAGGATTTGGTTCTGGTTTAACAGAAATATGGAGAAATAGAAATGACTTTAAAAATTATTGTGAGGTGGCGCTGCAACAAAATCCTGATGGTTTCATTGTTGAGACTAAATGGATTGAGACTGATCACCTAGATGAACAAGTCGTTGCTTTATGGGGGGAAATTGTGATTACAATCGAATTGCCCATAAAAAATATTGTTATCGATCCAATTCGAGTTACTGGAGTTTATCAAAAAATAGGAGAAGAAATGAAACTCGTTCAGTGGCATGCATCTGAACCAGATGCCAGTTCAGCTGAAGAATTATGGCCAGGAACAGGCGAGCCTAAATTTTATGAAGAAGTTTCAGTTTTATTTACTGATTTTAAAGATTTCGCGCATATTGTTTCAACAATTCCTCCTAAAAAATTGGTAAATGAATTAAATGAGATTTTCGCTGAATTTGATAAAATTACGAGACACCATAATTTGGACAAATTGAAAACTATTGGTGATGCTTACATGGCTGTAGGTGGTTTAGATGAACAAAAGGATCACGCAATTTCGGCGGTAAAAACAGCAAAAGAAATGCTCAAATATTTAGATTTGAGAAACAATGAAAATTCTATTAAATGGGAAATGAGAGTTGGAATTCATTCGGGACCCGTTGTTGGAGGAGTCATCGGAAGCCAAAATTTGAGTTTTGATTTATGGGGGGACACGGTGAATCTTGCAAGTAGAATTGAAAGTTCAGGATTGGTAAATGAAATTAATATCTCATCGTATACACATGGTCTAATCAGCAAGGTTTACCCTTGTGAATATCGTGGGAAAATAGAAATTAAAGACAAAAGAAAAATTGATATGTACTTTGTTAAATAGATGAAAATGTATAAACTGTGCATAACATAATGGAAGACAATATTACATTAAGACAGGGCTTGGAATTATTTCACAAAGAATACAAAGACCATTTGAGTCATAACCAAAATGATATTACGAGCGAAGCCAAAGCTTTTTTTAAATCTCATGATATAGCACACGTATTATTCGGATGTGATATATCACTTTATGGTGAAGGCTCTGTAAAAATATGGACAATATTCGGGACAACTTTAGGATTTTGGAAACACATTACAGGCTACCAAGATGCAAATGCATTTCAACTATCCAAGCATTTCACCTTCGCACATATTGCAAGTAATATTTTTAAATTTCTACTTTCAATACCAAAAATAATCATTAGAGCAAAACAAATGACCAAACCATGGAATTGGGCGGGATTTGAACAATACTTAGATACTCCAATTTCCGAAATAAGAAAAGAATTTAACATTAAGGTTTTAAAAAGAGACAATTGAAAAGATAAAACACGAACGCACAACTAAGTATATGACGGTCATGATCCTATGCGGTCGCACGCCTCATATACGTGACTTAGCCTTCATTATGACCAACTAATAAGCAAATGATAAAATTCTTTAGAAAAATTGGACAAAGATTGCTGACTGAAAACAAACCTGCTATGACAGCAGGCAATTTCAGTAAATATTTACTTTATGCAATTGGAGAAGTTATACTCATTAATTGGAATTATCTTCCCAAACTTATTTAAATAGTCAATACCCATATCCTTGCAGATTTTTCAACTATAACAGATTACAACAACAGTCTACCAGGTGTTAGAAGTACCATGGCTGAGTGTACTTTATACAAATAGATATAGTTAATTAACTTTATTCAGTTGTTGTAACCAATTAAAAAAATTATGAACCGAAAAACATTAACATTTATACTATTATTTCTTCCCTTGATTTCGATTTGTCAGCAAATCGAAAAAGATTCAATTAGGCTTTTCTATTTAGGTGGTCAATCAAATATGGATGGTTTCGGCAAGAATTCTGAATTACCAGATTCTCTAACAACTAATCTCAATAATGTTTGGATCTTTCATGGTAATCCTGCCCCTGATGAAGATGAAAAAGGCGGATTAGGCATATGGGCTAAACCGCTTCCTGGTCATGGTTGGGAATTCTCCTCCGATGGGAAAGAAAATAATTTGTCTGATTATTTCGGAATAGAACTTTCTTTTGCCAAAAAACTGAAGGAATATTATCCCAACGAGAAAATTGCAATAATCAAATATTCAAGGGGTGGCACGTCCCTTGACAGCGTGGCTGCAGGAAGATATGGTTCTTGGGAACCGGATTATCAAGGACGGAATGGAATCAATCAATATGACCATTTTTTAAAAACAGTTCGTTTGGCATTAGATGACAAAGACATTGATAATGATGGTATTGAGGATTTATTGATTCCATCAGGTATAATATGGATGCAAGGGGAAAGTGATGCATATAGGGAAGAGATTGCCAATCGTTATTTTGATAATCTAAAACGCTTAATGGATCTAATACGTGCAGCGCTACTTCAAGATGATTTACCAGTAGTTATTGGTAAAATATCCGACTCAGGGAATAATAAGACAGGAAAAGTATACAAGCACGGAGAATTAGTTCAGTATGCACAAGAAAAATATGCACGAACAGACCAGAGTGCTTCGATTGTGAGAAGTACACAACACTACAAATACTACGATTCATGGCATTACGATAGTAGTGGGTACATAGATTTAGGAGAAAAATTTGCAAAAGCAATTTACTTACTGAATAGAAAATAAACTGGTTACAACAATGCATATAAGCCATTAAAACGGCTCATATACCAACTCTCGGTAATAAAGAAAGAAAATCTAAAACATGAAGAAATATTCACAAATCTACTCGGTACTGTTATTGTTTGTAATTATCGCTTCGTGTAAAGGACAAAATCAAACAGATCCACGAAAAGACAGTATAAGCCAGGTAGAAAATAATTTATCCGATAGCTTACAATCCGGCCCAGCAACTACTCCTTATGGTCCCAAAAGGATCACTCGTAATATCATGCAAGACAGCAAAGGAAATGTTTGCTTTGCATCTTATGAGGGCATTATCAAGTACGATGGAAATGCCTTCACCAATTTCACCAAAAAAGAAGGTTTGGACACTTGTAATGCTTGGTCTGTTTTAGAAGATAAAACTGGAGATTTTTGGATTGGCACCGATGGTAAAGGTGTGTACCGTTACGATGGAAAATCATTTACCCATTTTACGACAAAGGAGGGGCTTGCCAGTAATGTAGTTCTAAATATTTATGAAGACAGAGCTGGTTTCATTTGGTTCGCCACTAATGGTGGAGCAAGTTATTACGATGGAAAATCAATTACCAGTTTTACAACAAAAGAAGGCCTGCCTCATAATGATGTTAATGTTATCATAGAAGACAAATCCGGAAAATTCTGGATAGGTACCAGAGGAGATGCTTGTGTTTATGATGGAAAAATATTTACCACTTTAAGGAATAAAGATAGTGCACCATTTAATAATGTTCGCTCAATCATAGAAGATAAAAAAGGCAATATTTGGCTCGGTGGCGATGGACTATGGCGCTACAACGGCAGTTCATTTACCAAAATCACATCGGATGCTTTTGGTTGGATATACGAAGATAAAAAAGGAAACATTTGGATTACCGCAGATGCCTGGACTAACAAAGAGCAGCCAAATCCTCATAAATGGGCACTATCCCGTTTTGATGAAAAGTCCCTGGCAAGTGA
>JAHEJC010000404.1 GCA_024639065.1 Lewinellaceae bacterium
CAATCGGAATTGTCCTGAGACCGCCAGCTCTCTATCATTTCACAAATATTCCTACTTATAGTTTTACGGACGAACGTATACCTTTTGATCAAATTTTTCCAAACGAACATGATGAGTTGGTAAGGGCACTTAATCATGGTGGTACTCATGACAAGGTAGCGGAGATGAAAAAATATATGCTTCATCTATGTTCAAAATTCGCCTACGGTACTCCCGAAATAATTTATGCGTCCAACGAAATATTTGAAACTAAGGGACAATGCAATATCCCTGAACTTATCAAAAGTGTCTATATGAGCCGCAGGACTTTCGAACGCAAATTTCTTGAAGAAGTAGGGTTAAGTCCTAAAACGTATGCCAAGATTAGACGGTTTGGATACACCTGCTCATTGATGGCCGGAAACAGGGAGGTAGATTTCATGGAAGTTTTGCACCGGGGCGGATATTATGATCAAAGTCATTTCATCAAAGACTTTAAATATTTTGCTGGTCGGACACCCCGGACCTATGCTCAAACTAATGTTGAGTTAGCCAATTATGTAGATAGTATTTCCGTGATTGAAAGCAAACTACAATTAAAAAATGATTGACCCATTTTTACAATCAATGGGTTGAGAACTGCTGAAATTGTGAGTTAAAGATCTTAAGCCTCTCCTCTAGATGCCCACATTCCACGCCCATTAATAACTGAATACATACCAATAACTCACTCATCAGGGTGGAACACTAAGTAGGCCTGAAACACTATTGAATATTCTGTACCTTCAAGATAACTTAGCAAAGTGAAAACCTCATTTTTAAACAACCAATTGAAGCAACGACAAATGAACAATTCTTTTAAAAAATCACTAAAAATTAAGTCTATGAATAAGCAATACCCTATTAAACAAACGTTGATGATGATTTACTGTTTCATCGCCTTTGCAATCCCAAATAGTTTTAGTCAAACTCCAAGTATAGAAATAAATTGTAACCAAACCTATAACCTCAATACAAAAGATGATGGTTACTTAGGGTGGACCGACTATTCGTTTTGCGGAAATAGCTATACAGGATACAATGGATATGAACTTTGGCATGGATATGAACCTAATTCTTCAGACGACATTTTCGTAGAAATATTTGATAAAGATAAGATTGGTTTGGATTATTTTATTGCGAAAGTTAAAGGAAATACTACAACATGTATTAAAGTTCAAGAAAGAAGAGGGAGCGATAATCAAAAGTGGACCTATACAATAAAAAATGTGGACCCAACATACAAATATTGGATCCTGATTGATGCTCAAAGCTCAGGAGCATATGGCGGGTATTGGATTAAGTTGACTTGTGGAGGTAATAATGATTATGATTATTGTGATGATTACAAAGATGCGCATTGTGGCACTAAATATACCGGTAATACCAACACAGGATCAGATAAATATGATGACTACAGATGTTTCGGCAGCAATTTATACGAATTCTATGCCAAAGAAAAAGTGTATAGATTCAGAAACCGGCCGAATACTACCCATGATATTGAAATCGATTTTTACGATCGCGATGGTGTAGGTATGGACTTATTTATTTTCGAAAATTGTGGTGAAAATAATTACAAGTGCTATGCTTATCTCGAACGAGGGTCCAATGATCCTAAAGAGTTCAAATGGACCATTAAAAATTGTAATCCATCCAAGGATTATTACATGATCATCGAAGCTAAAAACAGTACCGGGCGCTATGAATTTACCCCCTATTGTTATAAGCAAAACTATATATGCAATCGCTACGAAGAATTGAAATGTGGTTTTGAAAAAACCGGCCATACTAACGATGGTCATGCAGACTACAATGACTACTCTTGCTTCAAGAGCCATCTGACCGGTTTCCATGCGAAAGAACGAGTCTATAAATTGACCAATTACCCTTCAAGTAATTATGACCTGGAAATTTATTTTGAAGACACTCATGATCGTGGATTGGACCTTTTCTTAGTAGAAAATTGTGGCAAGCAAGATTACCGCTGTTATCGATATTATGAACGTACTTCCAGCAATCCAAAGAAGGAAACTTTCACCTGGTACAATTTGGACTACAAAAAAGAGTATTACATTATTATAGATGCTAGAAGAGTAACCGGCGGTTATAAGATCGCGGCCAAGTGTAAACCTAAAGGGTACATCTGCGAGCAGTATAAAGACATTGAATGCGGTGAACGCAAGTATGGACATACCAAGAATGGGTATGCCAACTATGACAATTACTCCTGTTTCGATGGACATCTGACTGGATTCCATGCTAAGGAATTAGTCTATAAAATTAAAAACCGACCGAACTATGTCCATGATATTTACATTGACTTCGAAGATATTTTTGATAAGGGGTTGGATATCTATGTGGTAGAGAATTGCGGCAAGGAAGATTACCATTGTTATGCCTACAAGGAGCGAACGGATAAAGATCCCAAAAAAGATAAATTGACTATTTATGATACCGATCCGAACAAGGAATACTATATCATCATCGATGCCAAAAATGTAACCAGTGACTTTTACTTAACCGTGCGTTGTGAAGACCGGACCCGTTGTTATGACCCTTGCTTTAAATATGTAAAAAGAACGGACGGCACCTATAATTGTTATTGGCCGGATGCTCAATACAATCAACGAGATTATTATGACTGGCATTTCAAACATGAGGATAGTGGCCAGACTACGACCAGAAATGGCGGCAACTTGTTTGGATATTCTTTCCCCTTCGGTAAAGGACTGTACAAAGTATCTATTCGAGACAATAAAGAAAAAGTACTGTGCTATTATTATATAAATTATAACGATTGTGAAGAGGACTACCCAATGGCAAAACGCTACGAATACAACCAACGCAACTGTTCAAGCAATTCCTGTACTTATGATTTAGATGCCAGCAGTAGTATGGGTAATAATCTATACTATCACTGGTATTTTATTTATGGAAATACCAGTAGGAATAAGCATTACAGCTCTGAGAATTCATCCATGTCAGTAGACGCTGATCACATTGATGATTTATTATCCATATGCTTGGTTATTACCAATCCGTGCGGGATGTCCTCTTTTTGCATCCAGGGAGATTGTTTCAACACCTACCCCTCCTACAATATATCCGCCACAAGTGATCGTGACATTGAAATCAATTTTGACGCTTGGAGCGTAGGTTGTAATAATGGAGGGCGCAAGGTTTACGTTGACTGGGGCAATGGAAAATCCAATAGTTACGATTACTCCAATAGTCTCAAACCAAAATACAAGTATGACCAGCCCGGCAACTACCTGGTGTGTGTACGGTTTTATTACGAGTGCTCGGGTAATGATTATAAACGCGGTTGTACTATCTGTATTTGCAAGACTATTTCGCTGGGTTGCAAAGAAGATATCAGGGATGAAGCCTGCACCTATTTAAATTATCAGCAAGGCAATTATGTTGATGGTAAATGGGAATACTTTGTAGGTCATGATGGAGGGCCTAATGGATATACCTGGAATGAATACGCTTATACGGATATTGAGTCCGGAGAAACATTTACCTCACAAGATGGTGATTATAAATTATCCCCAGGAAGAGATTATTTCCTTTGTGTCAGGTATCGCAATAATGAAGGATGTTATTATTATTGTTGTAAGCGTATTACAGTTTATTATCCATCAAATGTGAACTACCACCTACCAAGCAAAGGGTCCGGAGGTAATGGCAACATGGCGTCTATACCGGTGACTGTTAATGGATTTAATGATGTGACCGGATTTCAGTTCAAAATCAAAGTAGATGACGGAAATATCGCCCAAATCATAGATGAGATAACTGATCTCAATGCCGAGCTAGGCATCACGGCCGGCGACGTGACCGTGAGTGAAGCTCAGAATTTGATCAATGTAGCCTGGACCACTAATCTTAATAACGCAGCTCAATCGTTGGATGATGGATCCACCTTATTTACATTCAAGGTCATGTTTACCGGCATCACTGGTGACTCGACCACGATGAGTTTCGAAGATGTTCTGGCATTTAACAACTTGACCAATCAGCAAATTGACGTCACTTTTGACGATGGCATTCTCTGTGTATCCAGTAGTATTTCTATTGCTGGGATTTTAACCAGAGAAAATGGGTCGCCGCTGGCCAATACCACGGTTAACCTGACGGGCGAAATGTCGGCAAGCCAAAAGACCGACGACAATGGAAATTACTCGTTTAACGGTTTAGTACCAGGCGATTACACAGTCTCTCCGACAAAGTCACAAAACTTTCACGATGGAGTCAACATCATTGATGTTGGAATTATTCGAACTTATAATCGTTCTTTGGATGAAGATCGCAATTTAACCCCCTATCAATTATTAGCTTCGAATACCCGAAAAGTACTCGATGGAGGGCTACTATCGGTAGCAGATGAAACGGAATTAAAACGAATGAACACCCTGGATATTGACGAATTCCCTGATTATTCAAATTCATGGGTATTCGTACCATCCGGTTACGAATTTTCCGATCCGAAGAAAGCGAACCTGGATAATCATCCTACTAATTTATCCTATGAGAATTTAGAGGAATCTAAAGTCGGGCAAGATTTTGTGGCCATTAAAATGGGTGATATCAATGGGGACTTAAACCTGGCTGGACCCCGAGCCGTTAAAGATGTAAGCATTCGATTTGACAATGCGGCAGCACCCAGTGGTGATAGTTTAACCGTAAACCTCAAAGGTACCGGTTTTGAAAATATTCAGAACATGCAGTTTACGGTATCCTGGGATCCCGCCTTAATGGTATTTATGGGATGGGAATCGACCATGGAAGAGTTGGCCTTAGAAGAAAGCAGTTTCAGCACACGCTTCATTGATGAAGGCAAGCTAACTTTTGCACATTCGGTAGCGCCAGGTGCAGTAAGTTTTGCAGATACCACCTTATTCGCGGTGAAGTTTGGGATGATTGGCAATGATGGGCAAGAATCTGCATTAAGCATTACGGGTGATCCTGTTGAAATCCTGGTAACCGATGATCAGTTGCAACCGCAGAATGTAAATACTGAATCTGCTACGGTCACTATTGGTATGTCCACGACAGCTGTTGACATTTTGAATCGAAATGAAGCACTTCGTCCGAATCGACCAAATCCATTTAAGGATTTCACGATTATACCATTTACCCTGGACAATTCAGGGCCTGTCACCTTGAATATATACAATCATACCGGCGTCAATATCTTCAGGAAACAAGGGAATTATTCACCTGGTCAGCATTTAATAAAAATTACCGCAGATGAATTAGGCACTACCGGATTATATTATTATCAGATCGTGACCGATCGGGGTCAGGCAACACGATCCATGATTTTCATTGAATAACGATGTAAGCAGTTATATAATTAAGCGTAATGTAGCTAGGAGCCGGCAGATGAAAGTATCTGCCGGCTATTTTATTGGGACTCGATTTTTTGGCCCATTTTTTGTTTTAGATACTGGAATAATATACTCGAATTTTACTACCATGAAGAAACGTATTACCACTACACTTCTCAGTATCGCTATAATAATAAGTCTTTATGCTCAGGAACAACTCATCTATGGAGACAACATAATGGATGAAATAACTTCGTTGGGCCAAATTAACACCTATACGTTCTCCGCCCATGCCGGAGATATCATTTGGATTCGTATGCGTGATGTAAAAGCTGTTGACGCTCACTTTCAGGTTATTGATTCGTCGGGTTTAATATTAGCTGAAGATTTTGATTATGGTGGATTAGCTGAGATAACTAATTTTTTGATTGAAGATACCGCTACTTATTGGATACGAGCATTTGATCATAATCACAATGAATTAGGAGAATACGG
>JAHEJC010000405.1 GCA_024639065.1 Lewinellaceae bacterium
CACAGAGATCAACTCTGTATCATCTGCGACACCGGGTCTAGATCTCAGTGTGGCAAGAACATCACTTTGGTCTTTAATGTCTCGTATTCCCGTAACCCATAGATCCCTGGCATTGCCAGTTAAATTTTGTTTGGCTTGTCTGTAAAATGGAGGGATCACTTGTATGTCATTGATGAATCGCGAACGTTCCGATTCAGATAATGGGAACTGATACGTCCATAATTCAGTTGTGCCATGGTTTGTTGGGCCTTCATGTGCGGGAACATCACTTTTATAGGTCCAAACTACTTTGTAAAATGCCGGATCACGTACCCAGGGTTTCAATATGTTATGATTAAAATCATAGCCATTCATCTCTGCCCAAACGATCATCCAGTCAACTTGATTCTCCACAGACCAATGCGTCGTGTCAATGGCTTTTAATTGGGATTGTAGTCCTTTGAATTCAGACCAGCGTTTGTCAAAGGTCGCTTTTGTATAATCTGGCGCACCATCCATAAGTGGGGGCTTTTCAAAGGACCGCCATTCGTGGAATAATTGGACCAAATCATCATAGCTGGTGCTTTGAAAGGAGGGTCTTGTTTCTTGCACCTCTGATTTACCAGGGTCGTTGCAACCGCTCAGTATTAAACAGATAAAAAGAAAGGTTACTATATGTTTCATTGCTTGTTGTGATTACCCACCCCTAAATCCCCTCCATGGAGGAGAAAGATTTTCGAACTTGATTATATATATTAGCATAGTTTTCCTATTGTCAGGTCGAACGTTCACATAAAGCTGTCAGATCGAGCGTTTATGCCGAGCTGGTACCTCGAGCCTAGTCGAGAGGTGTCGAGGTGGAGTCGAGACCTACCCTTTGACTAAAGTATGAGAATTTAGACTTCTATTCTTGTTCTTCCATATCTGCCATAGGTTCTTCTTCAACCGGAAAGTAATTTTTTGTGTTTTCCTCAATTGTACGCTTGAGATTGGCGAGATTGGTTTCCTCCTGACCTTTGATCATACCTCGCATTAAGGAAAAAAGGGATTTATTTAACATGCCTTTCCCGCTCATCGTAGTATTTGAAGAAATTTTTGTTTTGCCACCTGCATCGGCCATTCTTAGCGTGTAATCCATGTGTGAATAATCAGATGTAAAGGTCATCGAAATCGACTCGTTAGGCACGATCTCGGTGATGGTTTCCCGGATCGTAAATTCCTGTCCGTCATCTGAAATAACCACATCGGATACGCCTCCTACTTCATTTTTAGGCCCACTCACATGTTCCATACTAACAAATCCATCCAGCCAGTCGGCCAATTTTTCTTCATCCTGGCTCACTGCCCAGGATTCTGCCAGCGATTTGTCTACAGTGATCTCACAATCATATGAGATTTCAGAAGCAAATACACCGATCAAAATAAATAAAAGGACAAGTAGGGCAAGGATTCCGAGAATGTATTTTAAGATTTTCATACCTAATTAATTTATGTGTTTCTATTTGTTTAGTAATTATTGGATAAGGGCTCGAAATCCACCATACACCATTCGCGAGGCATCAAATATCAATCTTGACGGATCGGTCAGGGGTGCAACGAGTTCTGCCATTCTGGGATCGTCCGGTACCTGCTTATTTGCATAGTCACGTACTTCCTTAGAAGGAAATACAACCAAGCCGAAGACAACGGCCTCATCGGCTGAGGCCGCAGTAGCTTCGAGAAAAGAACGTGTGCCTTCTAAATTCATATCCTCTCCCACAAATTCATAATAAGCCAGGGCACCGTGTTCTTTCCAAATGGAAGCCACCTTTTCGGCCACTTGCCGGTACTGGTCTAAATGTTTTTGGGGAACAGGCAGGACGAATCCGTCTATATAACTTGTCATGTTTTCTCCTTGGTTTTTATGTTTTTTTACTCTTTTATTTCGATCTCTATCAATCGTAATATTTCATTTATTCGCTTTCGCAATCCTTGGGATTCATAACTGTTGGTAATATTCAAGGCATAGCCCATTGAAATTAGACCTTCGAGTTCCGCATTATTGAGCAGGCTTACGGATGTAGGCGCTATGCTTGAATTTACAAAATTTGGTTCCTTGCGGTCATATTCTTCCATCAAATATGAAGTTCGGGTGCTATCTGACCAAAAACTTTTGATGATGTTTCTGGCAGTGCCGGTTCTATTGAAAAAAGGAATAATGGAATTTGAAAAGTAATCCACATATATCTGTTCCACTTCGCGAAGTTGATGCACATCAGAAGCCCAATTCGTAAGGAGGGTTTTAAGTTCAATATTTTTTATGAGTTGAATTTTACCAGAGCCTACTAATTCGTTTTGAATGGGGTCAAAGGTTAAGGGCAACATCAAGGCACTTAATTTTGCCGTTAATAATGAGTCACTCCGCACCTCTTGAACAGCAAAATAGTGCAAACAGTCTTCTAAATCATTCATGACATCATTACGCAATGCTATTTTAGAATCCAGCTGATTTAGATTTGAATTGAACTCAGCCCTGAGTTGTTTCAAAATAGCTTGTTCCCTGGAGTCTTCTATACTTTGTTCCTGAAAATTGTTTATTTGTATGGCGATCAAGATCCCAATAACCACCAATAGAATTTCACCAATGGCGTATTTTAGATACTTTCCTGTTTTGCCTTCGGCTAGAAGATTTTGACGAGTGCGTCTGAACAATTTTATCATCGGAAAGAAGTTGGTCTAAACCAAAATACAAATTCCAGATTCCAATTCCTATTTAAGCGTGTCACTCAGCGTGCCGCTCATGGCAGCGGGAAATGCCACGATCACGATTCTTTTGATCGCCAACAGATTATCTACTCCCCACGGACATTTTTGAAGAAGGGTCAGGATAACGGTGACAACCAGAAATGAAAGAATGTAAGTGCCCAAAACCCGTTTTATAAATTCAAAGACATAGCCTTTGAACGTTATTTTGTAAAAATTGAAATAGACAAAAACACTGATAAAAAGTAAGGAAAGGATGGCGATTGAAAGCACATTGGTATTAGGTAATACCTGGCCCAGGTTCCAGGCCTCTTCCGTCAGCGATACGGGAATGGCTAACAAAGCCGAACCCACCAATATTTGCATGATGTCGCGAGGTTTAAACTCCAACATCAAGGGTTTTAAGGCATAGCTGATAATTTGCCCGGATTTGTCCGCCACAGGAATAACGCGATGTAAATATCCGTTGATCCTTTTAATGGTGCTTTCTCTGATGTCTATTTTTTGATCCATAGGGTTGTAAATTGGTACCTACTGAAGCTGTTATAAAACATCGTCAGCAGACAGTCCTAAATTACAAATTCCAATTTCCAAATCCTATCCAACGAAGTATTCCTATGGATTTTGGATCATGTCAACATGAACCTGACTCCGAATCATATAAACACCAATCCAAAGGAACCAAATGATCTGACAGAGTCCAAACACTTCTGTAAACAAATCAAGTGGGTAGATGGTAAGAATACCTACTATGCCTACTAATAGGCCAAGATAATTCAGTGGGACTGAGAATACGTTCGCTTTGAGCCCTATGATGCTTACGAGGAGCACCCATAAACCCCCTATTAATTCGTTACCCCCTCCAAGGCCTTCGGTGACAACGCCAATACTTGACCAAAGCAACATGGCGTTCTCTGCATCCTGAGCTCCCAGGTCCACTACGGTGTTAAGACCTATATTCGCGATCATGCCGCTCGCCATAACCAGGCCTACCCAAATTACCCCGAATACAGAAGCTACGTTTGAGAGGTAGTTAGAATAGCTTTTTAAGCGCTGGTGAATTGCCAAGACCAGGACTGCGAGTAATATTCCAAATAGCACATAGCACATCAAATTTAAGATCGACAAGGTGCTATAATTTTCGGAAAGAAAATCTAGTTTTTCTAAGGCCGTTGCATCCGTCTTTGGGTAAACCAAAACGCCGCCATAGACTATAAATGCAATAATGTAAATAATCGCCTCAAAAATGGCAGAAATCCCGCCAACTAGTTGAATATTTTTTGATTTCATACGTATACCCCTTAGTCAACCAGACGGTGGAGGAGATATGTTGTTACAAAATTACTGATTTGTACATAGACGTTGCAGTAAGTCTGTATGGATTGGGACAACCACTAATATTTTACACCGATTTTTGACTTTTCCTTAGTAACAAGTATCCAACCATGCCGGCAAGTACAATATTTAACCCATAGGACATGAACAGAATGGTAAAATCTTCAGTCTCATTAAAAAAGTCAAACACGATATTAGATGCTGCATTAAAAAATGCATGAAGAAGAATGGCAAAGAAAACACTCCCTTTACTACTAAAATGCACATAGGTGTATACCATACTTAAGGCGATGGTATTAAGGCAAAAAAGGGCAATAGTCCAAAAAGAAACCGGTAAAAAACTCGGGATGGCTGCACCGGGGAGAGAGAATGAGGCGAGATGCCATATTCCCCAGGCTAGTCCGACAAATACGGTGCTTTTTATAACTGAATATTTCTCCAGAAGTCTTGGTAATAAAAATCCACGCCAGCCCAATTCTTCGCCCATAGGGCCAAAGGGTAAGGCGGCTAAAAACCAGAAATGGATATTTGAAACCCCCATCAACAAGTGGATCTCTAGGTCGCCATTATTGATCAAGGCAGATATCAGATAGGCAATTATATACAGGAGTAGAGGCACAACGATCACGAACAAAAGAAGTCTCCACTGTGATCTGAATTGGATCAGTCTTTTTAAAAGCGGTTTTAGTTTCTTCTTTTCTACAACGGCCTGGACAATGACCGCGGCTATAGAGGGGCCATACGCCCCAATTAACCCAATAAAGGCAAGGGGAGGGATCTCATCACTTTGCTTAATTAGTTGATAGCTGGGATACAAAAATGACCAGGAGATCACATAATTAATAAACAAGAAGGCCCCTATGGGATACTTTCTGATTAAAGTTGTCATCTATTCTAAAAGGATAATCAATCCGCTAAAGTGTTACATAAATTGTAATATCTGAGGTGTCCTTTTGCAATACAGTAGCCAGTCAATCATTCTTTTGGAACAAGCTTGATCGACTTTACTTTCACAGATTCGACTTTCTCCCTACTATAAAATAAGGGGAAGAACTTGTCTTTTGCCCAGGTATCAAATAGATTTTTATAGAAAGGACTATCAGGATCTCCCGATTGCCCCGGAGAATTAGTGAACAAAGAGCTATCAAAATCCCCGGTATCGATAATCACCCTAAAAGAAGCGCCACTGGATTGGTTGTCATTATTGCCTGTGCTTCCAACAGTAGTGCCATTGCCTCCCCTGGGATGTGGTCCTACTTCTAATTTCTCCCTTGTGATTGAATCCACTGCAGCACTCATTGGATGTCTAAGTTTGATATGCTTAAATTTTTCTTGTCCATAGTACCAATTCGACATATCATTTCCCAACCTGACTTTCAACTTATTCACACTTTCCTCCAGTGCTTGTAATATAAAAGCATCTCTACCCTTAACAGGATCGGCTCCAAATTTTCCATCAGGGAAAACCAGCCAATTGACAACTTTAGTTAATTGAAGACCACTAATAGCCCGGATCTCTTTCGGGATGACCAGAGATTCCATTTTGTCTTTTAACAGCCTTTCCCATGTGACATATATGGCAGCTTCTTTTGAGTCGGGGTTTAATTGATGATCTTCCCATTCTACAAGCATTAACCTGGCTTTTTCTGCAAGTTCATCCTTGGCGGTTAGATTCTTCAATAGGGGACAAATAAGTCTTGCAGCTAATGAAGTATAGTCAGTTACATATTCCGCCATATCCATTACCGTGTGTTTCCTGCCATTTCTCAACATTTCATCTACTCGCTGACCTCTG
>JAHEJC010000072.1 GCA_024639065.1 Lewinellaceae bacterium
AATCTTATTTTTTCATCTCACCTGACTTTTCAGCGTTGAGATATGGTACCCGGACTGCCTGCCCGCCGAAGCTCCCAGAGCGAAGGAGGGCGCTACACCCAGAAGTTTGGTGTGGGTGTGGGTGTGGGTGTGGGTTTGGGTGTGTACTGACGAGCTTCGCTGTCAGCATTCAGTGTGGATGTGTGGTGTGCTTCTTGCCCGTTCTCAGCCTTTGCCGTAGACGAACTTTAAGCGGTCGCAAATATAATGTTAATCTAAACTAATTAGCAAAATATAGATTGCTTTTTTAAATAGGGCGATTATTAATAAAATTCTATTTTTTATTTATTCAAATAAAGATATTCGAATTCTTTAAAAAGAAATCCCTTAACACCAGGTTAAAGCTTCCTCTCGTTGCCCACTGCTTTAATAGCAAATTAACCACCAAAAAGATCAAAAAACTTCCATCTGGAGTAAGGAATACAAACTCATCCTTTAGTATTCCAAAATAAATTTTGACAGATTTTGACCTTTTTCTAGTCTCAGTTTTCTACGCAGGCGATAGCGGGCCACTTCAACTCCTCGCTGAGAAATGCTCATTAGATTTGCGATTTCCTTAGTGTTTAAGTTTAACCGTAAAAAAGCACAAAGTTTTTGTTCATTCGGAGAAAGATCAAAGAAGTCTTTTCTCAAACGGGATAAGAAGTCTCCGTGAACCTGATCGAAATGGTACTCAAATTGTTCCCAATCCTCCTGAAGTCTCAGTGATACGTCAATTTCTTTAGCTATTTTCTCCAAAGTCTGTCTCGTTTCAATATTTTTTCCTTTTCGATTTACTTCCTTTAATTCTTCTTTTATAGTTTCCATGAATTCATTTTTAACCACTAAATTCATGGTGGAAGCCGCTAATAAATTGTTTACATGCCTTAATTCAGTTTTTATTTTTTCATCTTGCAATTGCAAAAGTTCTTGTTCTTTCTGCTTTTCTATTTCCAGGAGTTTTTGTTGCTTTTTGACCAACTCTAATCGTCTATCTTTTTCTATTTTCTCTGCTTTTCGATTATAGCGTCTCTTTTGAAAACTGGAAACCATTGACAACAATGAAATACCAATGACTACATATAAGAATTTGGCAAAATTACTTTTGTAAAAAGGAGGCTTTACAATTAAAACCAACTCTTGAGTACTTGCTATATTTCCCAAGTAATTTCGTGATTGTGCGAGGAACGTGTAATTACCTGCTCTTAAATTTGTGTACTCTTTGGTGGTGGCATTTACCCATTCTCCAAATTTCTCTTCAAAACCTTTTAACCAATAACGGAACTGTTGATTATTCAAGTTATTGAATTGAAATGATTCAATGTCTATCTTCAAAACCTTAGCCCTAGGACTGATCACTAAACTGCCAATATTTTCGGATCGGTCCTCAAATGGCTTACGACCATATAATGTCTTATTTTCAGTAACACTAAATACCTGGTTTACAACCAATGATTTTTTAACCTTCAATGGATCTTCCAGTAAAGGATCATAATGGATAAATCCCTCATTTGCAGAAAATAGAATTCCATGATCAATATTGACTGAAATATGCAGTAGATCATTGTTTAAATGATAGCGCAATTGATATAAGGATGAAGGGTTGAAGTGATAGTTGTTTGCACTGATTTGTTTGAAAAATCCGACGGTATTTTCAGCCAAGATATGTACATTGTTTTTCTGGTCTTGGGCAAAAAGATAAACAGGTTGCTCGCCAACAACTTCTGCAAAGATTCCAGTATTTGAGACCACGCAATTAATTGGATCCAGCTGATAGATGCCGGTATTTGTGGCTAAATAGAGATTATCGGCTACCTGGCTTAAAATTATTTGTTGGCTAACCGGTAAATCACAAACCTCTGATATATTGACTTCAGTTGCTTTGGTTAGATCGTCCGACAGACTCACTTGGTACAAACCTTTATAATATTGGCCCACCCAAATTTTTCCCAGTCGATCTTCTTCAAAAAAACGACTTGACGCTTCGAATCCAGTGATTCTTTGAACCGCTTTTAAGGGTTGGTCCTCATTAATCTTAAAAAGGTATAATCCCGAGTAGGTTCCTCCTAGGGCAAAATCTGGCTTTGATCGCAATTGTATAACCTTCCATAAGCCATCGGTTTGGACCAATCGAATGGCCATATTTTGTTCCAACAGAAATAATCCGGTGTGATGCCCTGCATAAAGTTTTCCCGCTATTTCTTGAAAACCATAGGCAGGTCCTTCTGTCCCGGGTAAGAATACACTGTGCTCTGTATTTTTTGCTTTATAGTGTATTCCATTGGAAGTCGTATAATACATGCCATCATTCGTCTCAATCGCTTCGTAGCCGCTACCTTGTATATTGATTAAACGCATCGGCGAATTGATATTGATCAGTGCTATACCATTTTGCATACCTACCCAGAGATTTCCAGCGTAATCCTGAAAGGCCCGTAAGCAAGCATTGGTCTCCAATCCATCTTGTTTGCTTATTTTTTCTAGCTTATCCTCTAGGGTATCGTATATAAACAAGCCGGAAGTTTGGGTAGAGATAACCAGCCGCGTGTCAGATAGCTGGAGTACATGATTGACGTAGGTACCTTTTAAGCTCTGTATTAGGTCATCATATTTCGGCGTTACACCATAAGGAGTCGTAAACTCAATTTGCCCCGAATTATAAAACAATAGGTACCCTTCGTTTTTGGGTATTATTCCAGCAATTATTTGGTTAATTTGTTTTTGGGGAAACGAACGAACTAAGCGGTTGGATTCAACTTCAAAGAGTTCTCCTTGTTGGTTTTGTGTGAATAGCTTCCCTCCAGCCTTAAAAGAACGCTCCAAACCATCTTCATTTTCGATAACCTCAACGTTTTGGCCATCAAAAACATAAATACCTTGAAAAGTACAGAAAAATACCTCGGATTGATGAAGAAAAACATCCCACACTTCATCAAAGTCTGGTGCATGCTCGGGTATTTTATCAAGGAGGGATTCATAGTTCCAATCCCTGTCAAAATATCCAAACTCTCCTTGCGAGCCCACGTAAAGCCGGTTATTACTTTGATCGAAGGCCAAAGATCGCTTTTTAATACCAGTTTTGAAGTTATGTGTTTTCCATTGATTACCATTGAAAGAAAGCACACCTAAATTGTTGGCCACAAATAATGTCATGTCCCGATTCTGAGCAAAATCAATATTCTGTATACCAGCTCGATATTCGTAAGGGGTGAAATTTTGAATGGAGTATTTACCGGAGTTTGCTCGCGCCGGATGATCTGTGAAAAGAGAAAATAATGAAATGAAAGTGTACAGTATGATGTGCTTAGAACAATACATGTGCAATTTTATAAATCGTGAATATAGCTAATTATCAATGATTTGTGCATGGTAAGTGAAGCCTTTGAAGTAGTATTTTTTTATTCTGATGAAAGAATTGATGAGGTGTCTTCTTGCTTATCAATGATTATATAGCCTTAATTTTAGTCAAAATAGTATCAAAACCGCTATTCAGAGTTTTAAAACTAGATACCATGAAAAAAGTTTTCTTTCAACTTATTCTGTGCCTATTTACTGGATCCATATTTGCTCAAGTCGATCAGGTCTCCTTGCTGAGCGGAGAAGACGGAATAAAGCTTGTCGTCAATGGTAATGATTTTATGATCAACGGAATGAACTGGGATTATATACCTATTGGAACCAATACGGTAAATGCGGATTTCTGGAACAAGTCAGATGAAATCATCATGGCAGGGCTGGATACAGAAATGTCCCTTTTGCAAAACATGAACGTCAATGCGATCCGCCAATATACAGGCGTCCCCGCAAGATGGATCAAGTACATCTATGAAAACTACGGCATTTACACGATGCTTAATCATTCCTTTGGTCGGTATGGTCTGACGCTTGATGGAATATGGACACCTATTACCGATTACGCTGACCCACGCACCCAGGAATTTCTAATGTCTGAAATAGAAAATCTGGCCAGAGATTATCAAAACACACCTGGTCTTTTGATGTACTTGTTAGGCAACGAGAATAACTACGGACTATTCTGGGCAGGTGCTGAAACCGAGGATTTTCCTGATGATGAGGAAGAAAAGAAATTTATTGGCGAACAACGAGGACGACCCATGTACAGGCTGATGAACCAGGCGGCTATTAAAATGAAGGAAATTGATTCAAATCATCCAGTGGCGATATGTAATGGGGATGTGTTATTTATAGATATTGTGGCAGAGGAATGTCAGGATGTGGACATATACGGAACCAACACCTACCGGGGTATTTCCTTTGGCGATATGTTTGAGGTGGTTAAAGATAAACTGAATAAACCGATCCTATTTACTGAGTTTGGTGCCGATGCATTTAATGAGATCGAAAAAGCTGAAGACCAAAAGTCGCAGGCTTATTATATGCTAGGCAATTGGAAAGAAATTTATGAAAATGCTGCTGGTTTAGTAAAAGGTGGCAATTCCATAGGAGGATTTACCTTTCAATTTAGTGATGGATGGTGGAAATATGGTTTTAACGATAGAGAGAATGCCGATATACATGATAAAAATGCGTCTTGGGCAAATGGAGGTTACGCGATTGACTTGGCACCAGGTGAGAACAATATGAATGAGGAGTGGTTCGGAATTTGTGCAAAAGGCCCTACCAATGAACGAGGACTTTATGACCTGTATCCTCGGGCAGCCTATTACGCTCTTAAAGATGCTCATGACCTAAATCCTTATGCTGACAACATCACGTTGGATGCCGTGAGCACCCATTTTGATAACATCCAATTAACGGATGCCGTCCTGCGGGCGCGAGGAGATAAAGCGGCGCTGCAAAGCGAAAGCACTAAAAAGATACGGCTGAGCAACCTGCGGGCTGAATTCACAACATTCAATACTGGAGGCAGCTTGATTGCTACTCCAGATGACCCGGACTCAGACGGTAACCAATATCCGAATCAACTGGGGTTTGATCATATGCAGTCTTTCTTTATTGGTGTGGAGGGAAACCCCGCACCAAATATGCGTGCCAATGTCAATATGAATGTTCTCGGTAACATAGCAGAAAACCCCATAGATGAAATCTTTTATGAAAATCGAGGACGCACCCGTGCGGTAAATGCGGTGGACGGACCTCTGGAGCTTACAGACTTAGATCGGGTTAAAATATATAATGCCGAGTTTGAATGGAAAGCAAAGTCTTTTGATGCCAGAGGATTCTATAGAACGGGACATTATCATTGGGGGTATGAAGGTGATTTCTTCGGAATTTACCCTGAAGCAAATTATGGTGCCAATCTGGACATTTATCAGGGTGAGATACTCGGTGTCGAAGTTGATGGGAAAAAAGCTTTGAAAGGTTTTAAGGCTGCTTTTGGTCCTCAATTGTGGTGGGGAGCCAATCCAGCATTGCTGCTGAAATATAGCAAAAAAATAAGTCATTGGGGATTGACTGCGATTTACCATGAAGATATCGATGATGTAGGGGAAGCCGTTTCTTCCATCGCTGTTCCAATTCCAAGAACACGCAGAGTGACCTTGGTTACGGAAAGAACATTTGGGGCCTTTGATCTCCAATTAGGTGCCATATGGGCCGGTGAACCGCTTAATGGAAGAACATTCCAGGTCACCGAGGGAGCATCAGGAAATTATACGATTTTTGAAGACAGGATCGCTTCAAAAGATAATTGGGGAGCCAAAGCTAAAATAACCTATACTAAAGGAAATTTTAACTGGTATGCGCAAGGGTCGGCCCTGGGCTTAGTGGCGAATGGGGGGGTAGATCAAACCCAAACTTTTACTGGATGGAGGCTGAAAGATATCGGAATTGGAAATCAGGCTAACTTTTTGACTGGTCTTACCTTTATGATAGGTAATCTTCAAATAGCACCCAACTTTTTATGGCAAAAGCCGATCGTTGGTCCCATGCCCAATGATGTCCAGGCACCCGGTAGATTGAGAAACATACAAGATGATCCTTTCGCCGTAAGAGCCAACCGAGAAACTACCGCAGGAGAAATCCTATTCACTTACGATCCTACTCCTGAAACTTGGATGTACAATTGGGACAATGATATGGCGGAAGATGCAAACTTAGCCGTGAGTGCGGGTTTTGTTTATCGCCATCATCCTACGGCCCAGGATGCCGCCATCGGGTTTTTAAGTAATCGGATCCAATTTGCATTTCCTAAATCTGCACCTGCTCAAGATTTATGGGAGGTCCACACGCGTATTGTGTCCAAACTGAATCCAGACTTCGGATTTATAGCGAATATATATGCGGGCAATGCACAAGCCAATGGTAGTGACGCACGGCTTATTAAACGCTTCGGTTCTGATCTCCGTTTGATATATAATAAAGTCAAGCTAACCGGTATGTTAAAAATTAATGATTGGGGGCCGTTTGATTACCACCGGGATTTTAACCTTACCTATCCAATGCAGTTTATGGCTGATTTGTCAACATCAGCCAATCCATCCTGGTTCAATTTACCCAATACGCGTATGGGTATTCGATATACCAGACGTACGCTGGACCAATATTCTCCGCGTTATTGTCCGGCTAAAAGTCTAATTGTAAGGGGCATCCCCCAATGTGATCCCGGAGTCTTAGGACTTGATAACGGAAATGAATGGGAAATAAGGACTTATGTACACATTCAAATTGGTAAGTGATCATTAAATAAATAGAATCAAATGACACATAAAAAATATAATTATTCTGTAATAGCGCTTCTAACCACCTTGATGCTATTCCTGTATTTGAGTTGTAATAGGGATTTGGTTGACCCCAAACTGGCTACTTTTCCTACGACCTCAGAAGTATTTATTGATGGTTTCAGTGCGGGATTAAACTATTCTGCCTTTGGTGGTTCCAACGTTTCGGCTTTCGATGTCGATACTGAGGTGAAGTACAAAGGTCCAGCTGCCATGCGATTTGATGTTCCGGATTCCGATGACACCAGGGGAGCCTATGCCGCAGGTGTTTTCCATGCCGAGGGAGGACGCGACTTATCCAGCTATAGTGCATTGACCTTCTGGGCCAAAGCTACTGAGTCAGTGTCTATTGATGAAATCGGTTTCGGCTTTACATTCGAAGAAACCAAGTATGCAACAGCTATCTATGAGTTATCGGTGAGCACCGGTTGGAATAAGTACGTAATTCCTATTGCAGATCCTTCTAAGCTCAATGCGGAAAGAGGTTTGCTTTATTATATTGACACGCCTGAAGACGGCAAAGGCTACAGCTTCTGGCTTGATGAGGTTAAATTTGAGAAATTGGGTACCATTGCCCATCCTAAGCCTGCCATCTCAGATGGCCAGGACCAGGTAGTTCAAGCTGAGACCGGTGATAAAATTACAATAGATGGATTATCCTCTATATTTAACTTGCCTAACGGTGCTGATCAACGAGTTGAACTGGGCTCTGGTTATTTCACCTTTTTGTCTTCTTCCACATCTGTGGCTATGGTCGATGAATTGGGTGTGGTATCCGTAATTGATAGTGGTACGGCTGTGGTTACAGCTAAATTAGGGGCGTTGGATGCGAGTGGTTCTTTGACCATTACATCTGTGGGCAAGCCAATTCAACCTCTGGAGCCAGCTCCTATTCCAACTATTAGTCCGGATAGTGTAATCTCCATGTTTAGCAACGTCTATACCGATGTCAAGGTAGATACCTGGAATCCATTCTGGGAATTTTCTACAGCTGAGGTGGCTGATGTCAAGATAGACAATGATGATGTTAAACGATATAAAAAATTAAACTTTGTCGGGATTCTTACCGAATCGGAGAAAATTGATGCTACCGAAATGACCCATTTTCATATAGATATTTGGACACCGGACCCAACGGATCCACCAGCAGCCTTTAAGGTATTGCTTGTTGATTTTGGGGCTGACGGGAATTTTGGAGGGGGAGATGATGCATCACACGAACTTTCCTTTACGAGTCCTACTCTGGCAACAGAAGCTTGGGTCAGCATTGATGTGCCATTATCTAATTTTGCTGGCCTGACTAATAGGTCCAACTTAGCGCAATTGGTTCTCTCAGGAGACTTGAAAAATGTGTTTGTGGATAACGTTTATTTCTATATAAGTGGTGGAGACACCGGCCTGACAGCGCCCGAAATGGCAGCTCCAACCCCCAAACAGGATGCGGCTGATGTTATTTCTGTATTTAGTGATACCTATACTAATTTGGAAGGTACTAATTTAAATCCGGATTGGGGACAGGCGACAGTAGTCACTGAAGTTTCCATTGAAGATAACAACACACTTTTATACACAGGTTTAAATTATCAGGGAATTGAATTGGCCATGAGCCAAGATGTTTCTGAAATGGAATTTCTTCATCTGGATTTTTGGACAGCCAATTCAACAGCCCTAAATGCATTTTTGATCAGTAACGGTCCTGTGGAGACCGCTTATGCTCTGACTGTTCCTACCTCAGGTTGGACCAGCTTGGATATTTCTTTATCGGCCTTCTCTCCAGTAGATCTAGCAGATCTAATCCAGTTTAAATTTGATGGGAATGGCAATATCTATTTTGATAATATCTATTTTCACAAGGGTGGGGGTATTACCAGTGAACCAATAGATGCTGCGCCCAATCCTGACCGAAATGCTGCAAATGTTATTTCCATATTCAGTGATGCCTATACCAATGTAGAAGGTACAGACTTCAATCCGGATTGGGGACAGTCCACGATAGTTACCACTGAAGATGTCGCTGGTAATAATACCTTGAAGTATGCAAATTTCAATTACCAGGGTACTCAACTGGGAAGTACACAGGATGTCTCTTCCATGGAATTTATGCATATTGACATGTGGACTGCCGACGCCACTGTGGTACAGGTGACTCCGATAAGTATTGCGACTGGTGAGAGCTTATTTTCCTTAACACCGATTGCAGCCGGACAATGGAACAGTTATGATATACCGCTTAGTGCGTTTACAGATGCGGGTGTTTCTATGAACGATTTGCACCAGTTGAAGTTTGATGGCCAGACTGGAACCAACCCTTCCAACATTTACCTGGACAATATCTATTTTTACAAGGAGGGCAGTGTCGCTACCGAACCCACCGAACCAGCTCCCCTGCCTACCCAGGATGCTGCAAATGTTATTTCCATATTCAGTGATGCCTATACCAATGTAGAAGGTACTGACTTCAATCCGGACTGGGGTCAGTCCACGATGGTCACCACAGAAGATATTGCCGGTAACAACACCTTAAAGTATGCAAATTTCAATTACCAGGGTACTCAACTGGGAAGTACACAGGATGTCTCATCCATGGAATTTATGCATATTGATTTTTGGACGGCTGATGCCACTATGGTACAGGTGACTCCGATTAGTATCACAACCGGTGAAAGCCTATTTACCTTAATGCCGATAACAGCTGGACAATGGAACAGTTATGATATACCGCTTAGTGCCTTTACAGATGCGGGTGTGTCCATGAACGATGTGCATCAGTTGAAGTTTGATGGCCAGACTGGAACCAATCCTTCCAACATTTACCTGGATAATATCTATTTTTACACCGAAGGAGGCGGGATGATTACTATGCCTACAGAAGCTGCCCCAACTCCATCATTGGATAGCGCCGACGTGATATCTATTTTCAGCGATGCTTATTCCAATTTACCAGGAACAAATCTAAATCCAGATTGGGGACAGGCTACTGCTGTATCAGAAGTAACTATTAATGAAAACAATACACTTTTGTATTCCGGACTAGATTATCAGGGTATTCAATTAGAGAATAATTTGGACGTGTCAGGCCTGACGCATATTCATATTGACTATTGGAGTGCTAATTCAACGGCATTAAATGTGTTCTTGATAAGCACCGGACCTGTAGAGACAGCGAAAGCATTAACCGTTCCTACATCTGGGTGGGTAAGCTTGGATATTCCTTTGACTGATTTCACTCAAGTCAATTTGGCGGATCTGATACAATTAAAATTCGATGGTAATGGTGATATCTACATTGACAATATTTATTTCCGCAAGTAATCTTGGAAATTAAAAAACACGCACAGCCTTATATAAAATAGCTGAGCAACAATAAATCATAAATATGAAATGGAATTATAAATTGTTAAACAAAACCATACTTTTATCAGCTTTACTTTTTACCATTTGGGGCTGTTCCGATGATGATGAAATCATTGAACGAAATTGGCAAATTGTTTGGCAGGATGAATTTGAAGGATCAGCAGGGCAATCTATTGATGAATCAAAATGGACCTTTGACATAGGGAGAGGGCCTAATGAAGATGGATGGGGAAATGCGGAATTACAGTATTATACCGATCAAACTACGAACGCCTCATTGGATGGGTCTGGAAATCTGGCCATTACCGCAAAAAATGAAAGTTTTGCGGGTTCATCATATACTTCGGCTCGAATAAAAACGCAAGGGGTATTTGAGCATGCATTTGGACGTTTTGAGGCGCGGATAAAATTGCCTTGGGGATCCGGTATTTGGCCTGCATTTTGGTTATTGGGATCCGATATTGAATCGGTAGGCTGGCCACAATGCGGTGAAATTGATATTATGGAATATCGTGGACAAGAACCAAATATTGTTCATGGGTCGCTACATGGACCGGGTTATTCAGGAGAGTCACCCATTACCAAGAGCTTTGGATTTGAGAATAATCGGTTTGATGTGGATTATCATTTATTTGCAGTCGAATGGGATGAAGACTACATCAATTATTTTGTGGATGATATACTTTATCAACAAATCCGACCTGAAGATGTGCCAGGAGAATGGGTTTACGATCACCCCTTCTTTATTATACTTAATGTTGCGGTAGGCGGAAATTACGTGGGCTTTCCAAACAGTGGAACCTCATTTCCGCAGACCATGCTGGTGGATTATGTCAAGGTATATCAAGCAGTTGATTAAAGCAAAACTTAAGTGGTCATAAATTGAGCCGTGAAAAACTAAACAATAGACATCAATAGCTACCTTACAATTTATAAATAACTAGTCCATTTGTGACTTACCTGGTATTCAAAATTAAATTGAAATAAAAGCTAAAATTCTTGAAAGTAGTACAATAATGGAGGAAAAAGTTAACAAGGAAAAATCAGAATTAGACCATGTAAAAATAAGCGACGAAAATTATTATAAGATCTCGAATTGTGATTCGATGCGTCCTTTTTTTATGAGTATCGTAAGTAATTCAAATCATTGGATGTTTATTTCCAGTAATGGTGGGTTGACTGCCGGTAGAAAGAATGCGGAACACGCTTTGTTTCCGTATTACACGGATGATAAAATTACTGAATCGGCTGAAATAACCGGAAGTAAATCTGTTTTTATCGTTCGGAAACAGGGCAAATCAGACCTGTGGGAGCCATTTTCCTACAGAAATGAAAGCCGCTATAAAGTCTCCAGAAACCTATACAAAAACGTGTTGGCCAACAAAGTGATCTTTGAAGAAGTGAATCATGATCTGGGCCTAATCTTCCGCTATCAATGGAATTCGAGCGACCGCTATGGCTTTGTTCGAAAGGCAACATTAATCAATAATACGCAAGGTCAAGTAACAGTCTCCATATTGGATGGCATCCAGAATATTATACCACATGGTGTAGGTAGTGATTTACAAAACGCTGCCAGTAACCTGGTCGACGCATATAAAAGAAGCGAGCTTGATGAGAAATCTGGTTTAGCCATTTATGCACTCAGTGCCATAATTGCGGACAAAGCTGAGCCAAGTGAAGCATTAAAGGCAAATATTGCCTGGTCTATTGGCCTGAACAATCCTAAATATTTATTGTCTTCCTTACAGCTTAATAAATTTAGGAAAGAAAATCCCATACGGCAAGAAACAGATATAAAAGCTGAGAAAGGAGCCTATTTCATAAACGCTGAAATTGTATTATCCTCCAAAACCGAAAAAGAATGGATGATTATTGCCAATGTGAATCAAACACATGCTGCCATAGCCAGAATTACCAGTTTAATAAATAATGGAGAAAATATTGATCAACAGGTCAATGACGATATCGAATTGGGCAGCCAACGGTTGATTCAACTGAATGCTGCCTCAGATGGACTGCAACGGACTGCTGATCGACTAAGGGACTCACGCCACTATTCGAACGTCCTATTTAACATCATGCGGGGAGGGATATTTGATCATAATTATCAAATTGAAAAATGGGATTTTAGTCACTATTTATCTAAAGCCAATAAAGAGGTATTTCGGACGGCTGAATCAACTATGGCCGCCCTTCCTGAGGTATTTTCTCTTTTTGAATTGAAGAAAATCGCAAACGGTAGCAAGAATAAGGACTTTGCCAGGTTATGTTTAGAATACATGCCGTTGAAGTTTAGTAGAAGACATGGCGATCCCAGCAGACCATGGAATAAATTCTCCATAAATACACAAAGTGAAATTGACGGTTCAAAGGTGCTGGACTATGAGGGCAACTGGAGAGATATATTCCAGAATTGGGAAGCATTGGTCCATTCATATCCTGAGTTCATTGAGAGCATGTTACATAAATTTCTAAATGCAACGACGTTCGATGGATACAATCCCTACCGTGTCACGAAAGATGGATTTGATTGGGAAACCATAGAACCCGATAATCCCTGGTCATACATTGGTTATTGGGGAGACCATCAAATCATTTATTTATTAAAATTTTTGGAGTTCACAGAAAATCACGCTCCAGGTACATTAGAAAGCTATTTTGACCAGGATATTTTTGTTTACGCCAATTTACCCTATAAGATTAAGTCATACACAGACATTTTAAAGAACCCAAAGGATACCATTGACTTTGACTTCGATTCGGATCACAAGATTCGACTGAACCGGGAAGAAAACGGAGCAGATGGTGCATTGTTGCGAGAAGAAAATAAGGCTATCTACAAAGTGAACTTTGTTGAAAAAATGTTAGCAACAATCCTGGCCAAGTTATCCAATTTTGTATCGGAAGGAGGTATATGGATGAATACGCAGCGCCCTGAATGGAATGATGCTAATAATGCTCTAGTAGGAAATGGCGTCTCCATGGTTACACTCTACTATTTGAGACGATTTCTTATGTTCTTGAAAGGGCTATTGGCTGCATCTAAAAAAGAAGGATTTAAAGTCTCTAACGAATTAGTCGACTGCTACAAGCGCATTAGGGAGACTTTTGAAACAAATCAATATCTTTTGTCTGATAGGATGCTTAAAACGGACCGCAAATTGATGCTGGACAGTCTTGGACAGGCAGGCAGCGATTATCGGCAATATATATACAAACGGTCATTCTGGGGTAAAAAAAGAACAATATCGATGAACGGATTAATGCGTTTCGTTGATTTGAGCCTCGAATTTTTAGAGCATTCGATCCAGGCAAATAAGCGGCAGGATCATTTATATCATGCCTACAATTTATTGACAGTTGAAAACGAGAATGAAATTTCAATTTCTTATTTAAATGAAATGCTGGAAGGTCAGGTAGCCGTACTAAGTTCTGGATATTTGTCCTTCCCTGAGGCCCTCGCCGTCCTGGACAGCTTGAGAAGTAGCAAGCTCTTCAGAGAAGATCAATATAGTTACTTGCTTTATCCAAACAAAGACCTGCCTCGATTTAATGAAAAAAATAATATTCCAAAAGAAGCTGTAAACGAATCTGCACTACTTCGCGAATTGATTAGAAAAGGAAACGTTCAAATCATTGAAAAAGACGTTTATGATCGGTATCACTTCAATGGGAATTTTAAAAATGCCAATGATCTAAAAAACGCTTTGGCCATACTCTCTAAAACCGAAGGCCATCAATTCGTCGAAAAGGAACAGGAATTGGTACTTCAAATTTTTGAACAAGTATTTAATCATAAGTCATTTACGGGAAGGTCTGGAACATTTTACGGTTACGAAGGCCTCGGGTCTATTTATTGGCACATGGTTTCCAAACTTCAACTGGCAGTTATGGAGTGCTGCGTTAAAGCCATTGAACAAAAAGAAAGTGACGAAATTGTAGGACGATTATTGGAGCATTATTATGAGATCAATGAGGGCATAGGGGTGCATAAGTCACCCTCACTTTACGGAGCGTTTCCGACGGATCCCTATTCACATACTCCAGCTGGTAAAGGCGCACAACAGCCTGGAATGACCGGACAGGTCAAAGAAGATATATTAAGCAGGTTCGGAGAATTAGGCGTTTTTGTCAAAAACAGTAAACTCAATTTTAATCCTTGCTTGTTGAGAAAAGAGGAGTTCCTCACAGAAGCCAGCATATTTGAATATGTCGATGTACATAAAAAAGAAGAACAAATTGAGCTGGAAGAAGGATCACTATGTTTTACCTATTGCCAGGTACCTATCATATACAAGCTAGCCAATACAAACAAATTAACGGTGGTGAATAAAAAAAATGATTTCACTGAGTTTGAAACGTTGAGCTTGGACACAATTTACAGCAAACAAGTCTTCAGGAGAACCGGAGAGATTATCAGGATTTTGGTTCATTTGAATGCACAGGACTTGAGGTAGCCTAACGGATTAGTACAAAATTAAAACACGATGAAATCAATAATACAAATGATGATTGTCTTTTTAGTTTTACTAATAGGCTCTGCGTGCAACCATCAATTGACTAACAATCGAAAGGATCAGAAAAAAAAGCAAGAAGTGACAGTTGAAGATATTTTAGGTAACCCGAATTATTTGGCCATTTCCTATGGTGGATATCGAGAGAATAGTCGAGATATCCAACCGACGGTTGAACAACTGAAAGAGGATATGAAGATTTTGGCAGCTATGGATATCAAAATAGTGCGCACATATCATACCAAAAGGCCTCATGCTTCTAATGTTTTAAAAGCGATTCGTGAATTAAAAAACGAAGATCCCAATTTTGAAATGTATGTCATGCTGGGTGCGTGGATAGACTGTGAAAATGCATGGACTGTAAAACCAAACCATGATAGAGAAGATGAACCAGCGAATGCTGCTGAGATCGAAAGAGCGGTCAAGTTGGCCTACGAATATGCGGACATTGTAAAAATTCTTGCGGTTGGTAATGAAGCAATGGTCAAGTGGGCTGCGGGTTATTATGTGCAGGCAGGAGTGATTCTTAAATGGGTGAATTACTTGCAAAAGCTAAAGGCATCAGCTAAACTACCAATGGACCTATGGATTACCAGTTCGGATAATTTCGCTTCATGGGGAGGTGGTGATGCGGAATATCACACGGCAGATTTGACTAAACTCTTCAAAGCGGTTGACTATGTTTCATTGCACACTTACCCTATGCACGATACACATTATAACCCTGAATTCTGGGACACTCCCGAAAATGAAAAAGCATTACCCCTTTTTGATAAGGTGGATCAGGCTATGATTCGGGCCAAAGATTATTCGATGTCTCAATATCAAAGCGTGGTTGATTATATGAATAGACTGGGCATCGATAAACCTGTTCATATTGGAGAAACAGGTTGGGCCACCGCATCAAATGGGTACTATGGTGCAAATGGATCCGGAGCCACTGATGAATACAAACAAGCAATCTATTATAAGCTTATTCGCGAATCAACTAAGCAAGCTGGCATCAAGTGTTTTTATTTTGAAGCTTTCGATGAGATTTGGAAAGATGCTAAGAATCCTGGTGGATCTGAAAATCACTTTGGACTTTTTGATATTAATGGGAAGGCTAAATATGCTTTGTGGGAATTAGTAGATCAGGGCATTTTTGAAGGGTTGTCAAGGGGAGGGAATCCTATTATAAAAACATATATGGGGGATAAAAGTGCATTGCTCAAAGATGTCCTAACACCAGCAGAGAAAAAATAGCTGAGTGTACACAATTATGTAATTAAAAATCATGGCTGCTGTTCGATAAAAGTATTTAAAAATGAGGATCTTAAAAGTAGGTTATTTCACATTAACACTCTTTATTATGCTTGGTGCTTGTGCAATAGATAATTCGTTAAAAATTGAAGTTTATGAAACTTCTGCGAATGGTAATCAGCTCAAACAGATCACTCAATTCTCGCCAGGAAGTGAATTAGTCAATATAAACCTGTTGGCCGATAAAAAGTTTCAAACGATTACCGGATTTGGAGGCTCCTTTACCGAATCGTCTGCTCATTTGTTAAACCGGCTCAGTACGCAAAATCGGGATAGAATCCTTGAAGCTTATTTTGGAGAATCTGGAGCAAGATACTCTTTGACAAGAACGCATATGAACTCATGTGATTTTTCTTTAGGCAATTATTCCTATGCACCTGTCGAAGGCGATGTGGATCTTAAGCATTTTTCGATTGATGAGGATCGCGATGATATTATTCCCATGATCAAAGAAGCGATGGCCAGATCCAAGGATGGTTTTAAGATTATATCTTCGCCCTGGACCGCACCTCCCTGGATGAAAGATAACCACGATTGGAAGGGAGGGAAATTATTGCCTGAGTACTATGAATCTTGGGCACTGTTTTTCTCCAAGTATATCGTTGCATACAAATCAGAAGGCATTGACATTTGGGGTTTCACCGTTGAAAACGAGCCCTTGGGGAATAATAATAATTGGGAAAGCATGCATTATACACCGGATGAAATGACTGACTTTGTTAAAAATCATTTGGGGCCCAGACTAGCAACTGACGGCCACCATGTTAAAATCTTAGGCTATGATCAGAACCGGGGAGATGAATTAAAAGAATGGGTGAGGTCGATGTTCAGAGATGAAGCATCTTCGAAATATTTTGACGGCACGGCTGTGCATTGGTATGCCAGCACTTATGATTACTTTCCCGAAGCTCTCCAATTTGCTCACAATGCGGCGTCAGATAAATACCTGATACAAACCGAAGCTTGCGTAGATGCTGAAATACCCAAATGGCAGGATGATCAATGGTATTGGTCCAAGGAAGCTACTGATTGGGGATGGGACTGGGCTCCGGAGCATGAAAAAGCGCTTCACCCTAAATACGTTCCAGTTTACAGGTATGCCAGAGACATCATTGGATGCCTAAATAATTGGGTAGATGGTTGGGTAGACTGGAACATGGTATTGGATCGGCAAGGCGGGCCCAACTGGGTTGAAAACTGGTGTGTAGCGCCAGTCATTGTAGATCCAGAACAGGATGAAGTTTATTTTACACCCATTTACTATACCTTAGCTCATTTCAGCAAATACATAAGACCTGGCGCCACTCGAATAGGATTTGAAAACTCATCAGACTCTCTAATGGTGACGGCTGCGGAAAATCCTGATGGCTCGATCGCCGTGGTGATATTCAATGAAGGAAATGTTGCACAAAGTATTAAACTTTCCTTGGATCAAGAATCAACGCAATTTATCATTAATGCACAAGCCATTCAAACGATTATTGTGCCAACTAAAAACCAATAATTATGTCTACAACCACCGCTGCTGTTCCATTTAGTCAAAAAGTTGCTTTCGGCGTAGGTATGCTTGCTAATCAAATGTTTCCAGCAGTGCTCGGGATCTTTATGGTTGTGCTTGTGCAGGACCTGGGTTTTCCCGGATGGATGTGGGGCATTCTGTTCTTTCTTCCCAGGGTTTTTGATTCCATTACAGACCCGATTATGGGTTTCATCTCTGATAATACGAAATCAAAGTGGGGACGCCGGAGACAATATGTTTTCCTGGGTGCTATTGTGATGGGTGTTGCCTTTGTGATCATGTGGCAGCTGTACCGGGCAAATGGAGTGAATTATAATTTTACCTATTTCCTATTGTGGTCTTTTGTATTCTATCTGGGCCTTACCATTTTCAGCGTACCCTACGTAGCGATGGGTTACGAAATGAGTAACGATTTTCATGAACGTACTAGCATCATGGCCGTGGCGCAATGGATTGGACAATGGGCATGGGTAATCGCACCCTGGTTTTGGGTTATTATGTATGATCAAGGCTGGTTTGAATCAGCTGATGTAGCTACTAGGGAGCTTGCAATATGGGTTGGTTTGCCTTGTATGCTTTTTGCCATGGTTCCAGCCATATTCCTAAAAAGTAAATCAACCGTAAATGAAGATTACTCTCCACTTACATTCAATACCATTGGAAGTAGTCTAATTGAAATACTTGAGAACTTCAAAGAAGCATTTAGGTCAAAACCGTTTGTAAAACTATGTATTTCTACCTTTTTTATTTTCAATGCATTTAACACCATCGCGGCATTTTCATTTTTTATCATCGTATATCATTTATTTAATGGTGATGCCGGGGCTGCGGGTGTTTGGCCGACACTTTTTGGTAGCTTGGCCTCTTTGATTACTACATTCTTAGTGATTCCTACAGTAGCCTGGATGTCAAAAGTCATGGGAAAAAAGCAAGCTTTTCTTCTTTCTCAGAGTATTTCGGTTATTGGATATTTGATGCTGTGGTTTCTGTTTGTTCCAGGTAAACCTTTCATGTTTATATTCGCATTGCCGTTTTTCTCCTTTGGTATAGGAAGTTTATTTACCCTTATGATGTCAATGACTGCTGACGTGATTGATCTGGATGAATTAAATACAGGAAAACGTAGAGAAGGTGTTTTTGGAGCTATTTACTGGTGGATGGTAAAGTTTGGTTTTGCGATTGCAGGATTACTGAGCGGGGCCATAATGACATTAGTCGGTTTTGATTCAACATTGGCTACTCAGCCCGAATCGGCGATTACAGGATTGAGAATTTTTTATTCGGGATTCCCGATTTTAGGTACTCTTATTGCCATTTATGCAATGCGTAATTATGATGTGAGCGAAGAACGTGCCAATGAAATCCGTGCCGAACTAGAAAAACGAAAAAATCCACCTCAAAGGAAAACCTCTTCATATTATCAAACTGAAAAACTGCTATCCTTATCCAAGCTTGATTTAAGTATTGATTCAAAAACGGATGTTGATTTTGCTTTAATAAGTGATGATGAATTAAAAGAACTATTCAATAGCTCATTGAGAAGTGGACTTCATGGTTTATGTTTCACTCCTTATTTGGAAGGACAGAATATCGGTGATATACTGACTGAGGAACAAATTCGTCGCCGGATGGATATTGTTGCTCCATATACTAAATGGATACGTTCCTTTTCATGTACCGATGGTAACGAATGGATTCCAAAAGTAGCTCATGAAAAGGGATTGAAAACGTTAGTCGGTGCCTGGATAAGTGATGATAGAGCTCAAAATGAAGCAGAAATAAATGCTTTAATTAACCTTGCCAAATCAGGACACGTAGACATAGCCGCGGTAGGCAACGAGGTGCTACTGCGAAACGAATTATCCGAACATGAAGTTCTTGAGTATATTCAAAGAGTAAAAGAAGCCATTCCCGATATCCCGGTTGGATATGTTGATGCGTATTATCTGTTTTATGAGCGTCCGAAACTGGTAGAAGCCTGTGATGTAATTTTGGCCAACTGTTACCCATTTTGGGAAGGGTGTGATATCAATCAAGCCTCCATATATTTAAGACAGATGTATGCACTCACTCAACAAGCCGCCAAAGGCAAACCAGTCATGATTGCCGAAACAGGATGGCCAAACAAAGGAAGTAATACCAACAGTGCTGAACCTTCTTCAAATAATGCTATGAAGTACTTTATAAACATAAATCGTTGGCAACTGGAAAATGAAATAGAAATATTTTATTTTTCATCTTTTGATGAGTCCTGGAAAGTACATCATGAAGGGGATGTTGGCGAACGATGGGGAATTTGGGATAAATTCGAAAAATTAAAATATGTTTAGAAATGTCATATAGACCAGAAAGAAAATTAGGCCTTTCGGGAGTTGATGTATCCGGTAAAACACAGGAGCAATTGCATAATTTATTCCTTCAAGTCTTAAAAAAGGGAATGCATGGACTTTGTTTTAGCATTTACGAAGATGGACAAGGTCCAGGCGATATTATTTCCGAAGAACAAGTCCGTAGAAGAATGCAAATTATAAAACCATATACTAAGTGGGTGCGCTCTTTTTCCTGTATTGAGGGTAATGAATATATCCCTCGTATAGCCCATGAATATGGCATCAAAACATTAGTTGGTGCCTGGCTTGGGGATGATCCCAAACTCAATGAAAAGGAAATTGAGAGTCTGATATCCCTGGCACAAAATGGTTTTGTTGATTTAGCCGCAGTGGGTAACGAAGTGATGTATCGAGGTGATTTATCAGAGAACGAATTACTGACTTTTATTCATAGGTTTAAGGAAGCAGTGCCCGATACTCCTGTTGGTTATGTGGATGCCTATTATGAATTTAGTGCCAGGCCAAAAATAACCAATGCTTGTGATGTGATCTTCGCCAATTGTTACCCTTACTGGGAAGGTTGCCATATCGATTATTCTTTGGTATATATGAAGGAGATGTATCACCAGGCCCTTCATGCCGGAAATGGGAAAAAAGTGATCATTTCAGAAACGGGCTGGCCCAGTGCAGGAGGCAGTTTTAAAGCCTCTGAAGCTTCAGCTGTAAACTTCATAAAATACTTTATCAATGCTCAACAATGGTCTCAAGAAGAAGATATTGAACTTTTTTATTTCTCCTCTTTTGATGAATCCTGGAAAGTTGGAGCTGAAGGGGATGTTGGAGCGTATTGGGGAATTTGGGATAGACAAGAAATTCTAAAATACTAAACCTAAAATACCTAACCAAGCGTACTAATGAAGTAATATAGAAACTAGCCTTTTTCAGATATGATTTGAAAGTGATTCTAGTGAAAATGAGGCTTTAGTGGTAGTTGAAACTTACTGGAAATTTTGAATTGGCACTAGTTTGCTCAATGCAGCCTTGGATATAGTTGGCTATATTGGAGAAAAAAACCGAAGTGTGGGAGTCTCGGCTCAGCATGTACAAAAAGTGCTACCCGAAGCAGTAATTATTGATAAAGATCTCATGGGAGTTGATTATACTCAATCAGTACCTCTCCTGATGGAAGAGATGAAAAAACAACGATCTGAGATAGACCGCTGAAAAAAGAAGTAGCGATTTTTTACGAATTGATGGCAAATAATAGCAGTCAATGTTTTCAGAATCTGAAAATGTGTTTTATCAGGCAAAATTATTCCT
>JAHEJC010000406.1:0-1421 GCA_024639065.1 Lewinellaceae bacterium
CCAACGTATCATGAGCTTCACTTCCCACAATTATATCAACAACCGTTGTGGTTTCTACCGAAGGCACCGCTGTAATCAATGGAGTGTTATCCATAGTAGTAGGATCGTAAACCGCTTGAGCATTGACCATGGAATCCCTGATTGCTGCTAGAATAGCATCTTTATTAGCCAAGAATTCTGATTTTTTATCCGGGAACCAGTTTAAGTCTCCGAGTGGTAATCCGTCTGTTCCACCGGTTTGCAGATATTCATTAGAGTAACTCAGATCAAATGCCGGTGGCCAGCTAAGCACAGGAAAGCCATCCTCGCCAAAAGTTACCGGTGATGGAAGCCGCCAATCACTCCACTCGTTTCCTGGAAACCAGTGACCGGTTAAATAGCTCACTATGGCTGCCGTATTACCTGGATGCATGGTAAATCCTGGATCTATTTCAGCATAGTTCGTACCTATAGTGTAATTATCATCTGTGGTTACAAATGAATCTACATCTGCATGTTCCCACAAAAGACTTGGAACTATAGAATCCCCTCCTGTTGTCTCAAACCAATCCAAAATTGCCTGCTCTCTGAAAAATAGATTTTGACCTAAATACAACGATATACTATCCAATGAATTTCTAGAGTCCGCAAAATAATTCCAGGTGGTAAAACTAGCATCATAGGTATTGCTTGGATTGGCAGCATTTTCGTTTTTACGCCCTATAAAGTGATAATTATAATAAATATTATTCGCCGTAATCATCTCGTCCGCACGCTGCTCATGACCGGCTACCGTTTGATTAATATAAGTGTTATGCATCTCATGGATATTGGCATTGTGCCAAGGTCCACTATTCCCTGTTAAACGTCCCGAATTCACTACAGAGTTGTTCTCCAACACCACATTGTCACAAGCTACGTCCATTCGTAGTGGGAATCCACCCCATGGAGAAAAACTAAGTCGCACTCCATTAATAAAAACACAATTCGTGATGCTCGTACTATCCCCTTTGAATTGGTTTCTAAGTGCAAAATTCACCCAATCAGCAAAGACACAATTGTCGGCGATCATTTTACTGCCCCCGGTATTCGCTACAAAAGTCCCACTAATCTCTCCATTGCTGTTACCTCCACTAAAAAGGACATTTTTTAGTGTTAAAGATCCTCCTTCTTTAATTTCAAAGAAATCTCTTGCTGCTCCATCAGCTGCCGGGGTATTCACTAAAACCGGTGGACTCTCTACCTGCATAATCCAGCCATTATCTGGACCTTCAATCGTAACATCGAAGGTCAAATCAATTCGACCATCAAAAGCATACGCTTGACCAGCCTCTACAGTATAAACTCCTGGAGCCGTTATCTGAGTGTTTACAAATTGTCCTGGATCCAGAGCTGTTTGTGCATTTGAAACTGCAAACAACCCGCAGATTAACACAAATAAT
>JAHEJC010000406.1:1431-5796 GCA_024639065.1 Lewinellaceae bacterium
AAATAGTAACCGTAATATCCGCACCATTCAGTGTGGGTACGACCATTCCATCCATCAAATCGGTAGACAAGACATTTCCTTGAACCACATGATAGAGCAGAATATCAGTAAGTGCACCTTGGGGATCCTGAAGCAATGTTTCAACTGTACCGGCAGGCAGTGTGGCAAAAGCATCGTCGGTAGGTGCAAACACGGTAAACGGTCCATCTCCGGCTAATGTCTCGGCCAGACCTGCAGCAAGAACAGCAGCTTCCAACGTATCATGAGCTTCACTTCCCACAATTATATCAACAACCGTTTGTGCATTTGAAACTGCAAACAACCCGCAGATTAACACAAATAATGTAAATGTTTTTTTCATAATTTACTCTTTTTTAATATTTAAACCATTTATAGATATTTATTTTTTTTGTATGCGATTACAATTCTCTCAAGATCCACTTTATTTGCATTATCTATTAGTTATTAAGTTTATTTTGAAATATATTATTACCCTAAAATAACCTTAAATCATCCAGCTATTAAAATGGATTTTTGTAACATGCCCTATTCCAAAATTAACATGAGTAAGCAATATAAGGAATTATAACCTTTTTGGCGAAATCAAATCTGTTAATTCTCGATAGTCAGCTATCAAGAGGGAAATTAGACCAGAGGTGGTTCCGCAGGCATACGTTTTAGCTTGGCTTCTTCTAATAATCAGTATTCAATATCATATCCTTCTTGTCTTGGTACAGAAGTAAATTCACTTATCGCTTCGGCACCTTGCATTATGTTGATGGCATTGATGTAAAATTCGGATGCCACTCTGGTTGCTCTATCACTTTCCAGGCTATTCATATACATTCGTAACAGGTATCTCCCAAATGAATAGGGATTTAGAAAATTTTGCTACGAATATACATTTCATCATGCTATTGTAAATGATATAAAATCTGAGGTAATATTTGATGGAGAAGTTTATGTCAATTTGATGGAAGATGATTTAGTTCATTTAATCAAAAAATGTAAGTCCTTGAACCTGGAAATTGTAATGCAGATCAGAATTGTGTTTTATAATGAAACACCACTCAAAGAAATTCTTCTTGAGGGTATCATTTTCCACTGATTTTGAATTGCTGGGTAAAACTGCTGCTCGGCTTGTTTTGGATAACACCAAAGATCTTATAGCCAATCCCTTCTAGGTTTAAATTCGCAGATCGCTTTGAATTGCGGGTTCACGGCAGTGGGTTCGTATGTATTGTTACTTTATTCAGTTTGGTCTATTTGAGTGGTAAGCATAAATTGATGCCGTTCCTGGGTGCGGCCAATATTAAGAATTATTCTTTATACGACCATCAAAATTTATTAAAATAGGAAACTTGCCTGGATCTCCGATTTGAACAGGTTAATGGTTTTTCTTCGAAGGTTTGCTCATCTGGTGCAAAATCTTGTTCTTGTCTTAATCATGGAGCTAAGGAAGTTCCACAAAAAAGATTTATTTGATCCTCCAAACCTTGATATCCCTATATCTTGACCTTCGGGTATACATATGGCGAAAGCCAATCCGACCAGCATCGCAGGAAGGAATTCCGGTTAAATCCCATTTGCAAATCAATTGCTCTGCTTCATTTTGCTTGTGCTGGATGTGCATCTCAATCTGATCTTGGTGCCTATATACATGGATGTGATAGGTTTCATACGGCTTGAATAATCCGGTAATAAAATGGTCACCTTCAATTTCCGTTTCGTCCAATCCTTTATTATCTGGTATGTATCGCCGCATGCGGATGTAGTCATTTTCGCCGGAATATTCATTGGCCGGAAATGCAGCATAGCTAATATGATAGGTATTCATGTTATTAAAATAGGTGCGCATATGAGGCACCACCCGCTTATCATTCCATAATGAGATATCCGCCGGGTAAAGGCTATCTCCTTTCCCTGTTGCCAGAAAATATAAGATATTAACGCATCGGGTTGTGGTATCGGTTCGGGTATAGTCGTATTCAATGCAAATGTTACCATGGAAACTCTGTTTTGTCCAAATCACGGTATGACAAGTGTCATTGCCATGTTCGGGGCCGGCAATGAGTTCCATGCCTTCTTCGCTGTTGACGACCTTGGCGCGTTGTCCGTCGAGCATCCATTTTTCTTGCCAGTCGCCTGTTCCTTTATCTTCAAATAAAAGAGAAGATTTCTTCCAGGGGCCGCCCTTATCAGTACTATTTTGGCAAGCTGTCATTAAGCATATGATCAAAACTCTAAAAAAGAAAAGTGTAGTTCTGTGCATCAAATTGAGTTTACATAATTTGCCCAAAAGCAAATGTATGATTACTTATTTTTTACTTAATGCTGCAGAAATCAATGCTGAATTTTGAATAGCAGATAGTCCCCATTGTGCTGTGTTGTTGGTAGACACCCAGCTTGCTTCCTGAACCGAATTTAATACATCGGGTCCGGAAATATGCTCAGTTTCCTGCTTATTCCGTTCCCGCCAATTTCGACTGTTAAATTCTGCTGCAGCGCGTTCAGCTAGTTCAGCATCTTTCATTCTAAATGAAGCGTAAGCTGATAAACGGGAATGTGCAGATCCAAAGCTGGGCTTCTTAATCACCTCTCCTAATTCTTTTTGCATCTGATCCTTTGATGCATTCCACAGCCTGCAATATTTTAACCAGGCAGTTTCAAACTCGGGAATATCAATCAAAGCAATAATTTCCGACAACACCTCCGGTAAACCGAACATGATTTTTAAATGTTCCGTTGATGGCCTGATGCCCTGCGGTGCTGTCAACTCCTTGGTTTCCGGATCAAACCAGAAGCTATCGGTGAAAAACCCCCACTTTGAATTGCCAATGGACCGCATACTGTTTTCAATCCATTCACGGTATTTTGCATCACCCGTTCTTTCCCAGGCGGTGAGCCAGTTGGATAACACCGCTCCATAGTCTGTTCCACTGGTGATACGGCATAGCTCCAACTTATACGCCTCTGCGAAAATGGGATTTCTGCCAAGACGATAGACCTTCCTGTGGGCATCTACCGCGGCTACCCTTTTATCTGCTTCGGCCACCTCTTGCAAAACATCCCCAGTACGTTCGTCTGTGGTCAGGTAATAATGAAAACGACGATTAGCACAGGTACTTATCCGTAATTGCTTGGCGCTGCATCCCCAATGCTGTACATTGTGGCGCGTTCCCAGACCAGCAAACTGCCCTACATGGTAGATATCGACATCCCGATTGTGGCGATTCATGGCCTCAGCCAAACGGAACGCATCCACATTTCCACTGCGTATAAAGGTGTACCACAGCATTAAATCGGTCGATAATTCGGAGTTGTCCCAGGCATAACCACCGATATCGTATCGCCACACATGCCGGTCTGAGTCGTAGGTGTGCATCACATCGCCATAGTCCCAGAACCCATACCAATGGTGTTGTTCCACCTGGTTTTTGTAGTATTGGATCAACCAATCTAATTGGTCTTCAATTTCTGCCAGGACTTTAGAGGAGCGCCTGGGAAAGTCCCACATAGTACCAAATACTCTCGCCCTGAGCATGTCCACGGGTCGTGGAATGAGTTGAGGTGGAAGAGAAATGGCGGCAGCCAGACCTGATAGCTCTTCCCTAGAGGGAGTAGAACCAACAATCTTTAGGGTTATATCCGTCGATCGGGCAACCCCATGGGGTGTGCCAAATCCTTCTTCATAATCCTCGTAGGTGATCTCTAAAGCATCCAGTTGTTTTTCATAGGGGTGATCAGGCACCGATAATTTTACACCCTCCATATCCTCGTCTTCTAGGGGTCCCTCCGTATCCTGACCAAGGCCGTCGTGATAAAAGCGAATATCCATAGGAGGAGCTTCTGGCGACCACATCCAAAGGGTTACCTCTGCCGCCTGGCTTGCGGCATGACGAATATCAATTTGTGTGGGGTGTAGTTTCCAGAAATCCCGCATTCCAAAGGCCACACCGCCGGAGGCTCCACCAATGTATCCTGATCCTTCCGAACGACCTCCCTGGTCGGCATGGATCCATGCATGACCGGGCTTGGTGCGTTTTTTAATCGAGAATCCATTGGCATTGTATTGGGTTAAGCTGAAATCTGCCCAGGTAGGTACCCAGTGTATGCGAGTGCTGACCCGTTTATTCCAAGTTTTGATATCAGGAACCTTATTGCCTGCAATCTGTGCCTCACGAACCTCTCTTCCCGGATCCCTGCGTAAGCCGGTAAGTCCCTGCACGGCTTCTGCCCAGAGGCCCTTATCCTGCCCTGCAAAGCGGATATGCCGATTGTAATACTCATCATGCATCACCACCTTAAAACGTACGCCCAGGCCGCTGATAAAATCCTTATGCTCATCGCCATCAAAGACAAAGG
>JAHEJC010000407.1 GCA_024639065.1 Lewinellaceae bacterium
TGAACTAAAAAATTACTGATTGGTTTATCGAAAAAGACTCATTGCTCTGCTTCGCGAGTAGTATTAAATGCTTATTATTTAACTAATGGGGCGATTATTCACAATCAAAACAAAGATGGAAATTTTTTCAGAATTTAATAAACAAATTAAAGAATCTTTTATAAATAAAATTTATAATATCTTCTTTATGAACCTACCAGGATATTTTAGCTCATTTTTTATACATTAAAGTTTTTATAATATAATAAAATAGCCTTATAATCTTAACTAATATTGATCCGTTCAACAATCCCGACAAATGGCGATCACAATAAATTTTAGTGATATGTGTAACTTACAAAGTCGTGTACTTTGGTGATAAGATAAAATGATCACCTTAAAGTATTTTAGCACTTTTTAGGTTGAAAATATACCCGGTTTCGGCTCATGATCTTGAGATTTTTAAATTCAAAGCTTGTACTCATTTCTCATGCTATTGCGTAAAAAGTCTATTCGTCATAGGTAATCCAAACCGGTTCTTCGTAATCATTCATATTTAAGATTAATGATGATGAACCGCTATATTGCAATGCCTCTACATTAAAATAGAAGCGTTTCGTAACCAGCGCTTCACAAGAATCATCGTCATCCAGGATTAATCGCACCATTAGCTGGGGCGGCTCCGATTCTGCATAATCTCCGCTGCCTATCAAATCAAGTTGAACGGATTTACACCCGCCTGCATAACTTATAATAACTTCCAGGCATTCTTCAATTTGCTTAACCTGAAGTATTTTAAAAGGATCAGATTCCCCGCTCTCAAATAACGAATGATTATTTTTAGCTAATAGGCAATTCTCTACCAAAATATATTGTAAGGATTGCTCCAAATTTGAATTGATTAGCGTCAATTGATTTTTATCCAATCCAACCATATTGATGCCCAATAATGCACTGTGGTAATTCCCTGACCAGTACGTATCTGCTACGTATGTGCTGGAAAGATTTGAAAAAGATATTGATTCTGGTGAGTCATAACTATAATCTCCGGTGATCCAATTCCTGGAGGTATATCCCTGTAGTTTACCATTTGGATCAAATCTGATGTAAGCTACCGGATATAAATCATCGGCAGGAGAAAGCAACTCGTCATCCACTCCATAGACGTAACGCCATAGTCCGGTAATATCTTCGGTGACTGGCTCAATAGTATCTTGCTCGCAAGAGAAAACTGCCAGGGTAAACACGGCCACGAATATATAAATCGAAGCTTTCATCAGGTACCTCTTTATATATATTAAAACGTTGCAAATTGAATAATAGGTTGGGCCAGTGCCAGAAATTTTTTAATTAAATACCAATTTAAAGATTTTGAGTCGGCTATTATGTTGTTTTGATTTCCGGTCTGAGATTGCAAGCCTCTTCCCTTCCCTGCTCACCGTACGAATATTTCTGTTAGGCGGGAGGAGCGTTTGCCCACACCTCCAGCTGCCACGAATTAGGTTGCTGAATTCAATAGGTAGATCCTAGCCTGAAAGGTCCTCATCCCGGACCAACATTAATAAGGCTTGATGGGGCACAATGACATAGCCATCTCCATTAAATTTAATCGAGTAAGCACTTTTCTGAATATACACCGCCAAATCACCAGGTCTTGGTTGTAAGGGAACATATTTAACTTCCTCGCTTTTATCTTTCCATGGTTCGTCTATGTCTTGGATGGCTGGGATCGGGTATCCTGGTCCAACTTTAATTACATAACCAGTGCGCAGGTCTTCAGCTTTATGTACACCTTGCGGCAGATATAAGCCAGCATCTGTTTTTTCTTTTGGTTTAGTAGGTTTGATTAAAATACGGTCACCGATAACAATGATTTTATCCGTGTCTTTTTCTCTAATGTTTACCATATAATTAAAATTTCCTAAACCTTAATCCAATATGTAAATATAAGGTTTCGCCAAATGGTTTTCGATTTCTAAGGTTTAAAAATTGAGTTGTATTATTTATAAGAATCGGCCCTTCGGTAACCTCAGCAACCGGGCAAAGGTAAAAGGTGAAGGGCAAAAGGTAAATGGAATGGTGAATGGTAAACAGAGAAGGTATGAGAGCGCAGCATCTAAATGCTGCGGTTAATTTAAGAGGTAAAAGGTAAAGGGCAAAAGGAGGAAAACCGTAGGTGAAATGCGGACTGCGAACAGCGAAGAACGGAAAACAGATAGCAGCCAGCGGAATTAATCTACCCACCGATTAGCACAGGTCACACACTTTTTCTTCTTATTTTTTTCGAGATGAATATCCAGTCTTCCAAGTAGTAATCCAGCCCATCCTACTTGATTGATGACCACTGGCTTTCCCTTTTTATTGTTTCGAATATCCGGGCGATCCATAAAAGTATGCGTATGCCCTCCAAGAATAATGTCAATATCATAACTGTAGTCGGCCAGCAACTGGTCGGAAATCTTATTCTCCCGGTACCGGTATCCCAAATGTGACAAACAGATGACCACATCGCAATTCTCATCGTGTTTCAACTGACCCGCCATTTGATTAGCGGTAGAAATGGGATCAAGATAAATCGTCTCTTTATACAGGCTTTTTGGTACTAGTCCATACAGTTCAATGCCCAAACCGAAGATTCCAATCTTAGCATCTCCTTTTTGCAATATTAAATGAGTCTTAGTCCGGCCGTTCATTACCGTATTACCAAAATCATAATTAGATATCACCAATGGAAAATTGGCATGTGGCAATTGTTTCTCCAATCCTTCAATTCCTGCATCGAAATCATGATTACCAATAGTACAAGCCTCGTACCCCATCTGGGACATTAATTTAAATTCCAACTCTCCAGCAAAAAAATTAAAATAGGGTGTGCCCTGGAACACATCGCCAGAATCCAATAACATAGTAATGTCTTCCTGGCGCTTAATTTCTTTGATTAATGCAGCCCGCTTGGCTGCTCCTCCTTTGCCCTGGTTCCTACCACCGTCCATAGGAAATGGATCAATGCGGCTGTGCACATCATTGGTATGCAACAGGGTTATTTTCATTACATCCGGATCACCAATGGCATCAATAGGAAATCCAGTGAAGGCAGAAGCCATACTTCCTAATGCACTATTTACAATAAATGAGCGTCTGTTCATATTTTGGATACTATTCAGTCGATGAGATCCGCTGATCTAATTGTGAATCAATATTAATGCCCGCAGCTGTATTTTTAATTATTTGACTGATAACCAGGTCTCTTAAAAGCAACCCTGGATCTTCTCGATTATTGTCCACGAGATAAAAGGCATTATCCCCTCCATTAGCAATATAATCAGGGAGTCCGATATGATAAGTTCGACCCATGTCAATAGGTAGACCGTTAATAGTAATATCGGATGCCTGGTTATGCTTAATAACATACCTTAGTGCCCCATTATGAGGCCAACCACCAGAGGCAGCCATTTGGTTGATAAATTGAATTAATTCTTCAGCGTCCACCTCCACTAATACGAGCATGTTATCAAAAGGCATTAACTCATAAATGCTGCGTTTCGTAATCGGGCCTTTTCCAATACTAGGTATACGCAATCCACCATAATTTTGAGCGACAAAGTCAACTTTGTTTTCAAAGATATCTGCTGCTGCTACTGCCAACAAATCCGTAAACCAATTTCCCAAAGTGGATTCGGGTCTTCCTTTTGTGAGGTTTTTTTCACAAGATCCAATCACTTCATTCATTTCCTCGTCTAATATATCCTTATATGGTTTGATGAGATTGGATGTGGATGAATCCGGGATTAATTCTTGAATATTTATATTGGCTTCCTCAATATTGGATATATGAATCACTGGGCTACAATGAATCATCATAGCCATCAATAGAAGGTACAATATATTAATTCTCATTTATCGCAAGATTAGCTCTACTTCTTTTTTGATCGCTGCGGATGCCTGATCGGTCGCATTTATTTCGCGTCCCGCTGTTTTTTCAATTATTTTTTTAATCAACGCTTCATCCGTAGCATCTGGACCAACTTCTTCATAAGCTTGACTTATTATATAGGCTGTTTCATCTTTCGCTATATTAATTATTTGCCATAATTTTCCAGAGACATAAATCTGTTGCGTATTGTTATGCTCTAATTCTTTCTGGATTGAGATCAATAATGCTGTGTTTAAGTCTTTTGCACTCATGTTCTTAGTCCTCAAACGGTAAATAATCTCAGGAATAGATATACGTTGAACATATAATGCCAACCGTTCATAGGCTTGAAGCTTAAGGTTTTTAGAATCGTCATCAATATTTAGCGATTGAGTTTGCATTCTCGAATTATGTATCCACTGCACCAATTTTTTTATGATAAAAAATATGGCAAATGCAATAGCCGCTACTTTGAGTAAGAAAATAAGTAAATCAAATAATTCAGTCCAGTAATAATCCATTACTTGTAAAATTAATTAGGCAAAAGTATTGAAAATTTAATTACATAAATTAATTATATATCTAATTTAAATAATCATGCCAAAAATGTCATTGGCAGTCACATAGCATATTGGCGTGTTGGCGTATTGGCGGGTTGGCGTGTTAAAAACATTTCGTCATTGCGAGTCGCATGGCAGTGCGGCGAAGCAATCCGTTAATAACGGCATGTTGGCGTGTTAGCGTATTGGCGTGTTAGCGTATTGGCGTATTGGCGTATTAAAAACATTTCGTCATTGCGAGTCGCATGGCAGTGCGGCGAAGCAATCCGTTAATCACGGCATGTTAGCGTATTGGCGGGTTGGCGTGTTGGCGTGTTAGCATGTTAGCGTGTTAAAAACATTTCGTCATTGCGAGTCACATGGCAGTGCGGCGAAGCAATCCGTTAATCAAGGCGTGTTAGCTTATTGGCGTGTTGGCGTGTTAAAAACATTTCGTCATTGCGAGTCGCATGGCAATGCGGCGAAGCAATCCGTTAATCACGGCGTGTTAGCTTATTGGCGTGTTGGTGTATTGGCGAGGTAGATGGTCTCAAAGAAACCTTTAGGAAAGAATTGCTGTTGTATGTAAATAATTATACTTTTGAGTTAAATATCAAAATACATGGCAGAAATTACCACACAACCAATAACGCTGACTGATACCGCGATAAAACAATTACAGCGTATCATGGAAGAACAGGAAATACCTCAAGACTATGGATTGCGTGTAGGTGTTAAGGGAGGAGGCTGTTCCGGATTTTCATACGTTTTAGGTTTTGACACGCTTAAAGAAAAAGATGAAGTACACGAAATTGGTGGATTCAGAGTATTCATGGAAAAATCACATGCACTTTATTTAGTGGGTATGGAGATTGATTGGGTAGAAGGATTAAACAACAGAGGATTTTCGTTCAACAATCCAAATGCTTCTGAGACTTGTGGATGCGGAACTTCTTTTTCTGCATAGCAAGGAATAAAAAATAAAATCATAAAAAAAGCCTTCAGCATAAGCTAAAGGCTTTCTTTTTGGTTGTTCTAAGAAGTATCTTACATCTTCATTTTAGACCATTTCTCAATAGATTCTTTGTTCATTTTAACATAGTCCATGTTTTCAGCTTTTGTAGCCATTTCCATGGACTTTTCAGCGGAAGCCATAGCTCCTTTATAATCACCCAATTTCGCTTGAATCAAAGATTTGGTTCTAACAATCCAGTATCTATCCGGATTCATGTCCAAACTTTTGTTGATCCACATTAAGGCTTTATCAAGATCTTTACCTGCTGACAGATAATAACCGGCAGCACCAGAGTAATCATTAGCCGAAGGACCAGCCATAGTTTTTTCGATACTTGCCATAAC
>JAHEJC010000073.1 GCA_024639065.1 Lewinellaceae bacterium
AGTGCGGCAATTTCATCGGAGGTAGTCATCCGCTTTTCAAAAGGAATTTTGGATATGATCTCTTTTTCTTTAGCTGCCGGGTCATCAAAAGAGTTGTCTAACCACTTGCGATAGAGCGGTGTCATCACCTCGGCTGGCAGAATGGCATTGACCCGAATAGAGTAAGGTAATAAGGCTGCTGCCCATTCTCTGGTCAGGCCCAACTGAGCGCCTTTAGATGCAGCATAACCGGACGTGTTTCCCTGACCGGTCAACGCTACTTTAGAGCTAATATTTATAATGGAGCCTCTACTTTCTTTCAGATAAGGAAGCGCATAATGCACTAAGTCAAAGTAATGAAACAAGTTTAAATTTATAGATGCGCGGAATGCTGCTGGACCTTTCTCCAAGCTTGCTCCATCATTCACCCCGGCATTGTTCACGATCCCATCAATACGCCCATATTTATCTACAGTGTATTTTACCACTCGCTCACATTGGCCTTCAACCTGCAAATCACCTATAATATAATCCACTGATTGCCCTGCTTCCCTTAATTGGTTCGCCAATTCTTCGGTTACTCCTTTGGATCGAGTGGCCATAACCACAATTCCACCTTCGGCCGCGATTGCCCTGGTGATACCCTCTCCTATTCCTTTAGATCCTCCAGTCACGATATATACTTTATCTTGAATATTCAGATTCATTCTTTTGTATTAATATTATTAAAAATAATTACCTGATAATTTCTTAAACTTTTCTGTTCCTTATCTCTGCCTTGAAATAAATTAACTTATTGAAACAATATGAATAAAAAACAGCTTGTTTATTTAATTCTATAATGATAAAAAAAATCTGTCTTTATCTCTAACGAGAGCAACTCAAATCATATAATTACCTAGATTTATATTTTTGATGCTAAATAAAGAACAGTAAATAATGAAATACATCGTTTGTGAAAAGCCCAGACAGTTTGAAATGAAAGAAAAGCCTGCTCCTACTCTTTCAGAAAAACATGCGTTGCTTAAAATAACCAAAATTGGAATTTGTGGGACTGATCTTCATGCTTATCAAGGAAACCAAGCTTTCTTTACCTACCCGAGAATATTAGGCCACGAATTATCTGCAGAGATCCTGGATATAGGTGCAAATGATCAACATTTAAATGTTGGAGACAAAGTGGTAATTATGCCCTATATGAGTTGCGGGCACTGTATTGCCTGTAGGAATGGGAAAACAAATTGTTGTAGTGATTTAAAAGTGTTAGGCGTGCATGCGGATGGAGGAATGCAAGAAATTATTCTCGTCCCGTCACGCTTCCTGCTAAAAGCCAATCACTTGGATCATGAACAAATTGCTATTATTGAACCCTTGGCGATTGGTGCTCATGCAATCCGGCGAGCCAACCTAACCAAAAATGAGTTTATTCTGGTCGTTGGATGTGGCCCTATTGGAGTGGGTATCATCCGGTTGGCTCAATTAAAAGGTGTTCAGGTCATTGCTATGGATGTAAATCAGGATCGATTAGATTTCGTAAAGGATAAATTTGGAATTCATACAGTAAATGCTAGATATGATCCTGTTAACCAGATCAATCAAATTACCTATGATGATGGATGCACTGCGGTGTTTGATGCAACTGGCAACAGGCGAGCCTTGGAAACTGGAGTACAATTTATGGCACATGGCGGACGATACATATTAGTAGGTTTGTACAAAGGGGATTTAACTTTTGCTCATCCGTTTATCCATTCGAAAGAAACTACCTTGATGTGTAGTCGAAATGCTAATCTGGAAGATTTTCAATCTGTGATGAAGGTATTAGAGAACGAGCAGTTTACTAAGGACGCATTCATCACGCATCGTGTTGGTTTTGATGAAATGATTTCAAACTTCGATTCATGGTTGCTACCAGAAACCGGCGTAATCAAAGCGATGGTATCGTTCTAAACCAATAATTATAAATCCATCCGGTGTTTTGTATTTTGCGAAGAAAAATAAAATAATGCCAACGCAGAGACTTTGTTTCGCTTGCGATCTTAAAAATGATCCAGCATTAATAAGCACCTATAAAAACTATCATTCGAAGGAAAATGCCTGGCCTGAAATTACTCAAAGCATCAAAGAGGCCGGTATTGTGGATATGCAAATTTATCTGATCGGTAATCGTTTGTTCATGATTATGGAAGTAGACGAGACTTTTGATCCAAAGATGAAAGCGGCCAAAGATGCTGCCAATCCTAAAGTGCAGGAATGGGAAAAACTGATGTGGAATTTTCAACAAGCCTTGCCTTGGGCAAAACACGGTGAGAAATGGATGCCACTTGAACAGATATTCCAACTCTAATATTTTTGTTCGAATATATTCAGACGATTTATTACTTAATATTATGAACCTATAATCATTCTCAATCAAACTAAACATGCTTCAAAAGACATTTTATCTTTCAATTCTATTCATCAGTTTAATTATTAGCTGCGCACCAATCAACGATCAATCAGCACAAAAAGATCAACCCAATATTGTCCTATTATTTGCAGATGATATGACCTATACAGCCATTCAAGCTTTAGGTAACCTAGAAATTCAAACACCCAACCTGGATAAACTGGTTCAAAACGGGACCACCTTTACGCACACCTACAATATGGGTGCTTGGAATGGAGCAGTTTGTGTTGCTTCCAGGGCTATGATGATCTCAGGAAGGTATGTGTGGAGAGCCAATGAATTTCGCAAGCACTGGGGTAAAAATGATACAACTTATTACAAACAAAGCTGGGGTAAGTTAATGGAACGAGCGGGTTACGACACCTATATGACCGGCAAATGGCATGTGGACGCACCAGCAGGCAAAGTATTTCAAGAGGTAAAGCACATTCGCCCAGGAATGCCACGAGACGCATGGGCTGGTGCTGGTATGGGAAAAAAATTCCAGGCATTGGCCGCTGAAGAAAAAATCAACGGGAAACCGATAACACTGGATGACATAATGCCAGTAGGCTACAATCGCCCTAAAGACGAAAATGATAATTCATGGTCACCTTCAGATCCTCAATATGGCGGCTTTTGGGAAGGTGGCAAACATTGGAGTGAAGTACTTAAAGACGATGCCCTTTCTTTTATTGCTCAAGCAAAATCCAAGGATAATCCCTTCTTCATGTACCTAGCGTTTAACGCACCGCATGATCCTCGACAAGCATCGATTGAGTATATTGAAAAATACCCATTGGAAAATATTTCAATTCCTCAAAGCTGGATGCCTGAATATCCTTGGAAAGATGATATAGGTAATGGACCCAGTTTACGTGATGAAGCGCTGGCCCCCTTTCCAAGAACGGAATATGCCACCAAGGTACATATTCAGGAATATTACGCCATTATTACTCATCTGGATACTCAAATCGGGTTAATAATGGATGCTTTGGAGGCTTCAGGCAAAATGGATAATACCTATATTTTCTTTACGGCAGATCATGGATTGGCTATGGGGCGGCATGGATTGCTCGGGAAGCAAAGCATGTATGACCATAGCGTTCGACCACCATTAGTTTTTCTGGGTCCTGATATCCCCGCAGGACAAAAGATCAATAATGATATCTACCTACAGGACATTATGGCCACCAGCTTAGAGTTAGCCAATATAGAAAAACCAGATTATGTTGAATTTAGAAGTTTTTTATCGCAAGCAAAAGGGGAAACTATTGAAGGCAACTATGATGAAATTTATGGCGCTTATACTACCCTCCAACGAATGATTCGGAAAGACGGCTATAAATTAATTGTCTATCCTAAAATTAGTAAGATCCTACTGTATGATATGGAAAAAGATCCCGAGGAAATTGAGAATTTAGCAGATGATCCCAGTCAAAGCCAAAAAGTAAAAACATTGTTTGCTGATCTAATCAAATTACAGAAAGAGATGGACGATGAACTTGATCTACAACCCATCTTTGATGAACTTTAGAAGTCGCTGTCCCTCTTAAGGAGGTCGGGGGTGGAAACATCTGTATAGGAAACGTTTCAAAGTCCGGGTCTCGCCTCCCCTAGAGGCAGATTCTGGTTAACTGATTGCTCACTGCGCCTGCCTATGATGATCAGGGTTAAGGTCTCGAAATCTGATACCTGCTTTGATATTATGAAGCCGGGATGCCTTGAAGCCTTGATTAACTGCTGCCAATAACAGAGAGAGGAACTGACGTACCCCGATTGGACAGATTGCTTCACTTCGTTCGCAAGGACAGTAATGATTGGTCAATTGCCCACCGGCCCATAACCAAGACTCTAGAGACCAACTTAGATTGGCAAGAATTCGCTGTCCCCCTGAGGAGGTCGGGGGTGGAAACATCTGTAGAGGAAACGTTTCAAAGTCCGGGTCTCGCCTCCCTTAGAGGCAGATTCTGTTTAACTGATTGCTCACTGCGCCTGCCTATGATGATCAGGGTTAAGGTCTCGAAATCTGATACCTGCTTTGATATTATGAAGCCGGGATGCCTTGAAGCCTTGATTAACTGCTGCCAATAATAGAGAGCGAGACTGACGTGATCCGATTGGACAGATTGCTTAACTTCGTTGCCAATGACAGTAATGTTTGGTCATTAACTATCGCCCCCGTAACCAACAGATTTGACGTTAGAGGCCGGAATGCCTTGGTGCCTTGATTAACGGATTGCCTCGCTTAACCTACCTGCAGCCGGAAGGATCACTATGACCATGTGTTTCATCCCTCTGATCTCCTTACTCAAATACCCAATACTCACTACTTTTCTACCCCAACACTTTTTTACTATTTACAAAAGGTTGATCATAGATCCTTTCACCTGTTGCCTTATACAACGCATTGGCCAGCGCCGATTGGATTGGTGGCAATGAAGGCTCACCTAATCCCGTTGGATCAATACCGTTATCAACAAAATGAGTTTCTATTTCCAGTGGCGTTTCTTTCTGTCGTATCAATCGATATCGATCAAAGTTTCTTTGTTCAGGCACACCATCCCGGAAAGTCATCGCTCCATACATCGCGTGCCCAATACCATCCACAATACCACCTTCGATTTGATTCAAGGCTGCGTCCGGATTTATGACAATACCGCAATCTACCGCACAGGTGACTTTCTTGACCCTGGGCTGACTGTTTTCCATGACCACATCTACTACTTGAGCAACATAAGAGTTATGACAATAATAGGCCGATACACCCCGATAGACTCCCGGAGTATCGGTACCCCAATTCGCTTTCTCCTTGACGAGTTTCAGGACTCCAGCATAACGCTCGGCTTCGTAATCATTCTTCTCCCCTACCGGATTATTTATGGCGCGATCAAATAAAGACATTCGAAAATCAATGGGGTCTTTACCCGCAGCTTCAGCTACCTCATCCATAAAAGATTGTTCAGCATAAGCAATAAAATTGGAACGTGGTGCTCTCCAAGCTCCTGTGGAAATATTAGAATCTAACGAAAGATTTTCAGCCATAAAATGATCTACAGTCCCTGCCGGGAAACGATCATTAAAAACTGGACCGCCATGTACGCCCGCACCTTTCACAGACCAAACTATCAAATTATTGTTTTCATCCAGGCCAGCCTTATAAGTAACTTTATAAGCAGGTCGATAGGTGCCTTGCGTCATATCATCCTCTCTGCTATAAACTAGTTTAACCGGGGCTTTTATTTTTTGAGAAATCAAGGTAGCTTCAACCCCAAAATTACCATAAAGCCTTCGACCAAATCCACCCCCCATCCGAGTCATCATTATGGATACTTTTTCCTCTGGTAAACCACAAATAGCAGCTGCTGTTTTTCTTAAAAATTCAGGTGTCTGAATTGGACCTACTAATTCAGCTTTATCTTCTTTTACATCGGCAAAGAAGTTCATTGGCTCCATCGTATTGTGAGCGAGGAAAGGAGCACTAAACGTTCTTTCAATAACTTTGGCTGCATTCTTAAATGCAGCATCTGGGGTTCCATCTTGACGACCAGGATCATTCCCAGTACTAGCTAAAAGCTCAGCCAGATTTTGATCATGATCATCTGAATTTTCCAAAGTTGTATCCATCTCCCAGTCAATCTGCAGAGCCTTTTTTGCTTTCATTACCTCCCAGGTAGTATTGCCCACAATGACCACTAATTCATCAAACGCATTTACGTCAGACCACTGCTTTTCGACTCCTTCCGGATTGAGATTAATAGTTGTCACATCCTTAATGCCTGGCATAGATTTCACCACATCATCGTTCATAGATTTAAACTTCATACCAAATGCGGGTGGATGTTCTATCATCGCGATAAGCATACCATCTCTTTGTATATCCAAGCCGAACAATGGTTCACCAGTGGCTATTTTTAAGGCATCCACGTTTTTTCTGCTGGTCCCAATTATTTTAAAATCCTTTGGATCTTTGAGTTCCACTTCTTCAGGCACTTCCATGGAGGAAGCAGCAGTAGCTACTTCACCATAGCCGATGGATTGACCTGTCTCAGTATGGCTTATGACTCCTTCGCTGGTGGTTAATTCGTTCACCGGAACTTCCCATTGTTTAGCGGCCGCTTCCAATAACATGCGTCTGGCAGTAGCACCAGCCATGCGCAAGCTCTCCCACCCTGCCCGGATTGATTGAGAACCACCCGCTATTTGACGTTTATATTTATCTGTGTCCAATCCAGCTTGCTCTACGATCACATGGTCCCAATTCACATCCAGCTCTTCTGCCACAATCATGGGCATAGATGTCTTTACATTCTGACCGATTTCAGGATTAGGAGACATGATAGTGACTATACCATTGTCACCAATTTTTAGAAATGCATTAATATTAAACCATTCTTCAGGCATTTGCAGTACTTGTTCCGCGGTCGGCTTACAAGAAGCCATCCAGCTGAAGCCAAGCACCATACCGCCTCCTGACATAGCGGAAGCTTTTAAGAATGATCTTCGATTATAGGTTGTTTTTATGATAGCCATTTTAATATTATTAAGAATTATGGAATAAATTTACTACACACCCAACTACATGGAAGCAGCCGTTTTAATCGCTGCTTTTATTCGAGTGTAAGTTCCACACCTGCAGATGTTGCCTTGCATTGAATTCTCGATGTCGTCATCGTATGGATTCGGATTGTCCTTGAGTAGCGCGGCTGCGTTCATGATTTGACCTGCCTGACAATATCCACATTGAGGAACATCGTGTTCCAGCCAGGCTTTTTGTACAGGATGGTCGCCTTTCTCCGATAATCCTTCTATTGTGGTGATCGATTTGTTACCTACTGTAGAAATGGGAACATTACAGGAACGGATGGCAACACCATCCAGATGCACGGTGCAAGCTCCGCATTGGGCGATCCCGCATCCATATTTGGTTCCTACTAAATTTACATGATCTCGCAAGACCCATAAAATTGGAGTGTCAGGAGCCACATCGACGCTGTGGTCGGCCCCATTGATCTTTAAATTATAATTAGCCATATTAGTTTGTTTATTAGTGAAGTCTGCTGAGTTATAGAGAAACTATCTCTATAAAGATAGAAAAATTTAATGTGTGTGGGAGTTCTAAAGTAAAGTTAAAATGGAAAAAATGGTAAAAGATAAAAGACCACAAACGTCAGCTTGTCATGGCTATTAGTGATTATTTTTCCGGAAGGCATGGAAAATTGTCCATGCAGGACTGCATTTGTCAATTGATTATAAAAAAGGAAGTGGATCAATAGGTTATCAGGTTAACAATCGCTTTACTTCTCCTTTTACTACCTTTCCCAATGTATTCTTTGGCAACTCATTAAGTACCTTATAGTTTCTAGGAATTTTATAAACCGGTAATTTTTCTGCAAGCCATTCCTTGAGCAGGGTGGTGTCAAAGAGTTCATCACCAATCACCAGACCAGCAAAAATCACCTCCCCCCATTCCTGATCCGGAATACCCACCACAGCACATTCCTGTATAGCCGGATGTCTCAGCAATACACTCTCAATCTCTAAAGCAGAAATCTTATAACCTCCAGACTTGATGATGTCTACGGAGTCTCTACCAAGTATTTTATACATACCATCATGTAACATTGCAATGTCACCAGTCTTAAACCACCCTTCTACAAATGCATCCGTTGTAGCTTCAGGTTTATTCCAGTATTCTTTAAACACATTGGGTCCCTTGACTTGTATTTCACCAGAATTTGCCTCCAATACTTCATCTTTTTTTTCATCCACTAATCTTATTTCAACACCCGGCAAGGGTATCCCTACATATCCTGGTCGTCGTTCTCCGTTATAGGGATTGGACAACGCCATACCGATCTCGGTCATTCCATATCTTTCCAACAAAGTGAGTCCACTAATATTTTTCCACTGCTCTAATACCGGAACTGGCAAAGCCGCTGAGCCCGAAACCATTAGGCGCATAGTCCCAAATGATTTTGATAATACTCGCTGACGATCGGAACTACAACCCGCCCAATGTTTAATTAGTTTATAATAAATAGTAGGTACAGCCATAAATAAGGATAGTCTACCGGATACAAAAACACTCCAAACTTTTCCCACATCAAATTTAGGTATAAACTCTACCGTTGCACCCGACCATAAGGCACAACTGACGACGTTAATGATGCCATGGACATGATGCAATGGGAGAATGTTTAAAATATAATCCGATTCGGTCCAGGCCCATGCCTTCACCAAAGACTTAATCTGAGACGTGATATTAGCATGAGTGCTCACTACTCCTTTAGGCTTATTAGTCGTACCACTGGTATACAAAATCATAGCCCGACGATCTATCTCTAAAGCCGGCAATACAATTTTATCAGCTGGAGTCAAATAATCAAAGGTTAATTCTCTAAGGTTATACTGCTTAGCAAGTTTCTTCAAAATTTTTAGAAAGGCCTCATGGATAATAATGGTATCCGCCTGACAATCTTCCACCACATAAGCCATCGATTCATATGGGTGGAGAGCACACAAAGGCACAGCTATTCCACCCGCCATCCAGATAGCCCATTGCGTAACCACATAATCAAAGCCCGATGGACAAAGAAAAACTATTCTGGATTCATTAAGATCAGGTAATTTACCTAATATGTTTTGAGATAAGTTACTGGCTGTTTTAGCCAGGTAGGCATAAGTAAAATGTTCACCATCTGAAACGATAGCAACCTTAGACTTAAACTCCCAGGCTCTAGTAAAAATCATTTATACTCAATATCCGACTAGTTTTGAAAAGGTGAGTTAGAGAACGTAATATTATTTTTAAAAATCGTTTCATTATGTACTTTTTAAAAGTACGATATACAACCTTTAACAACAGAACATATAATAATCAGAAAGATTAATAACTTATCATAAATTCTGAATTAGTATGATTTAAATCTATTTATCAGTATTTAATTAAATCGACTCGTAATTAAAGAATGGTCAAAAACGGCTGATGTTAAAAGGTCTTGTAATAGGTAGGTCGACCTGGTATTAAAGATTCTGGATAAAAAATCAATCAATCTAATTTCATATAATGTTTACAGGCCTGGACAAATGCTTCATTAGCATCGGGTAATCCGATCGTAACACGTATGCAACCCCTTGCACCGTTAATTTCACCAGATCGAACCATCACACCGTGAAGCATCAAATACTCAATTACCTCCTTTACCGGACCAGGTGATCTAAATAAAATAAAATTAGTATGACTCGGGTAATATTTAATGCCCATTTCGTCAAATTGAGCGTTTAAGTAAGCTTTACCCTCGCTTATTACTCGCTGAGATTTTTTGATATGGTCAGTATCCTTAAGTGCAGCCAGACCAGCGACCATAGAAAGTGTATTAATCTTAAAAGGTCTCACGGTCTTGCGTAGATAGCGACTTATTTCCGGCGTAGAAAATCCATAACCTAATCGAATTCCGGCCATGCCAAATCCTTTCGAAAAGCTATGCAAACCTACAACATGCCTGCCTTGCTCGATATAGTCCATCGCCCAAGAGAAATTCTCTTCTGCTAAAAAATGAAAATAGACTTCATCGTGCACAATTATGACATGATCAGGAACATTATCTACTAGTATATCTATTTGGGATTTGGGGATAACGGATCCAATCGGATTATTTGGGTTATTGATTATTATTAATCGGGTTTTATCATTGATTGCTCTGAAAATAGCATCCAGGTCGAGGTCAATGTAGTTAGGTTTCAAAGGAATTGATTTAACCACTGATCCAGTCACCTGTCCGAACATTTCATAAATATGAAAAGAAGGCGTGGAACATATGCATTCTAAACCAGGGCCTAGAAATGTCTGGGCTAACAATTCTAAAACCTCTAATGCTCCGTTGCCGGTAATATATTGATCCGGTGCCAACCGGTGATCGAAATGCATGGCTAATGCATGAATGAAATCATGATCAGATTTAAAACCATACTCATGAATAAACGGAATCGCAGCACGGATAGCTTCCATAGCCTTTGGTGAAGGCCCTAATGGATTTTCATTGGAAGACATTTTGTGCAGTCGCTCAAGGCCATATTTCGACTGGGCCGATTTACGCGTAATCCCTGCTTTTTGACCTAAATCCAAATTGAAATTTTTCAGGTGTTCTTTAAAAGTTGAAGACAATACTGACATATTACTTACTTTTTATACGATTGTTATCGTTTTACATTTATAGTGTCTCTCACACTCCAAACCTCACCCCAGCTGTAAGTTAAGGGGTTAAGGGGTTTAGAAGTTGAGGTTATGTGTCTCGATATGAATAATCTCCTTTGAGTTCTTCGCTTATTATCTGTCCAAGTCTATTTCCTGCTTTCTCGATCTTCCCGCGTGTCCGGATGACAGGTAGACTTAATATATCCTAAGCGCTACCCCTCGCTCTCCACTCCTCAAGTCTTATATCTTATCCATCAAAGTGTTCCACGCAGTGCTTGTTCTCTTTCAATGGCTTCAAACAGTGCTTTGAAGTTGCCTTTCCCAAATGAGGTAGCTCCCTTACGTTGAATTATTTCAAAAAATAGAGTCGGCCGCGCTTGTACTGTCTTGCTAAATATCTGAAGCAGATATCCTTCCTCATCTCGATCTACTAAGATATTAAGATCCCGAAGCAACTCAATATCTTCCTCAATACTTCCAATCCGTTCTACTAAGTTATCATAGTAAGAATCAGGAACTTGCAAAAATTCAATACCTCTTGCTTTCAGTTGAGAGACCGTTTTAATGATATCATGAGTAGCCATAGCGATGTGCTGAACCCCTTCACCTTCATAGAAATCGAGATATTCTTCTACTTGAGACCTTTTGAGCCCAGCGGCCGGTTCATTAATTGGAAATTTAATTTTTCCATTGTTATTGCTCATTACCTTACTCATCAAGGCAGTGTATTCTGTAGAAATGTCTTTATCGTCAAAGGACAGAATCTGTTTAAATCCCATTACCTCCTGATAAAACTTAACCCATTTGTTCATATGACCTAATTCGACATTCCCAACCATATGATCAACGTATTCCAAACCAGTTGATTCCGGATTGTACAGCGTTTTCCAAGGCTTAAAACCTGGTAGAAAAACACCATGGTATTTAGATCTTTCTACAAAAATATGTACTACTTCTCCATAAGCATAAATCCCGGATCGAACTACATAACCAAACTCATCTTCTTCTTTTGTGGGAGACAGATAAGGAGTCGCACCTCTGCTGATCGCCTCATTAAAAGACAGGGTTGCATCATCCACCCATAAAGCGGTCACTTTCACTCCATCACCGTGTTGATCAATATGTATTCCAATTTCAGTACCACTATGTAATGGAGAAGTGAAGACAAATTTGATTTTGCCTTGGGCCACTGCATAGGACTCGGTTTTCTTGTTTCCTGTTTCAAGGCCGGAGTAAGCCAGTGAATGAAATCCCAAGGCTGACTTGTAAAAATGAGCGGCTTGTTTTGAGTTGCTCACATAAAACTCTACATAATCAGTACCATTTATGGGCATGAAATCATTCATTGAGGAAGTCACACTTTCAGTAGATTTTTTTCGTACAATAGTCAAACTAGACATAAGAAACTTAATTAGTTGTTAAGGCAACTATTATTATAACAAATATATGCTAAAATAAGTTGCCAAAATCCCATTTAGCTTATTATATTTTTCACCATAAATTGAGGCAATTATTCTAAAGCCACAGTTCATATTTTTGTATTTTAAATTTTAATTGAAATTCAGATCAAAAAGCGATAGAATGAAAAAAATAATCTGGATGAGCCTATCCGTTTTATTATTAATTACTTCCTTTTCATTTATTAATGATGAAATGAATAAATATGACCAAATAAAAACAGTGGATAGTCAAGCTACCAAAGCAACCAAAGCACTTTATTACAATCTAAAAAAATACGCAAAGCAACATATTCTATTTGGCCATCAAGATGCATTGGCCTACGGAGTAAAATGGAAAGATTGGCACAAATCCAGATCAGATGTCAAAGATGTGTGTGGTACCCACCCTGCTGTTTATGGATGGGATCTAAGTAAATTGGGTAAATACAGCCACAATATTGATACGGTGGATTTCGAGCAAATGAAGGAATGGATTAAAGAAGTTTACAAAATGGGTGGTATTAATACGATTAGTTGGCACCTGGATAATTTCCATGGAGGCAGTTCATGGGATACTAAAAAAGATATTGTAAAGTCCATATTACCTGGAGGCCAAAATCATCAGGCCTACCTGGATAAGTTGGACTTATTTTCAGAATTTCTTAATGATGTGAAAGTTGGTTTTATTTTTAGAAAAAGTATTCCCATTATATTCAGGCCTTTTCATGAGCATACGGGCAGTTGGTTTTGGTGGGGTAAGAACCATTGCACTGAACGGGAATATAAAGAACTTTGGCGCTTCACGGTTCATTATTTACGTGATCAAAAAGGGCACCATAACCTGTTATGGGCCTACTCGCCGGATGTGATAAAAAATGCTGATCATTATTTGGAGCGCTACCCAGGAGATGATTATGTAGACATACTAGGTCTAGACGATTATCATGATGTAGGTAAAAATGGATCGATCGCTGATTTAACCCGCAGACTAGATATCGTGGCAGCGTTGGCCGAACAAAAAGATAAAGTAGCCGCACTCACAGAGACTGGATTTGAGTGTATTCCAGATAATAGCTGGTGGACAGAAAAATTACTGGTAGGATTAAAAAACACGAACAAGTCAGCTTCAATAGCCTATGTATTGCTTTGGAGAAATGCAAGATTATCCCATCATTATGCTCCGTACCCTGACCATAATAGTGCCAACAATTTTATTGAATTCAGCAAAGACCCCATGATGATCTTTCAGAATAAACTGCCTTCTATGTATCAATTGGATTAATAGATTCATTGTTGCATTCAAAAATGCTATATTTCTAAGCTTTTAATGAAGAATGACAAAACAATAAACCGAACTGAATGGAATTACACGGATTAGATATTGCAATAATTATCGGTTATATAATATTGACCATTGGGATTGGATTTTGGATTTCTAAACGGGCTTCGAAAAATATGCAGAGCTATTTTTTAGGTGGCAATGAAATCAAATGGCAGTTTCTGGGTTTATCCAATGCGTCTGGTATGTTCGATATCAGCGGTACCATGTGGATGGTTATGTTGTTGTTTGTTTACGGATTAAAAAGTGTTTGGATTCCATGGTTATGGCCAGTTTTTAATCAAATTTTCCTAATGATATTTTTGTCTATCTGGTTGCGTCGTTCAGGTGTCATGACCGGTGCAGAATGGATAAAATTTAGATTTGGAACCGGGCAAGGTGCTATGCTTTCACATCTCATCGTAGTCGTATTTGCTATTGTGGTGGTTATCACTTATGTGGCTTATGGGTTTATCGGAATTGGCAAATTCGCATCTGCATTCCTGCCGTGGGAGTTATCTCCGGATGCATCTACCAATGAAATCTATTACGGATTAATTTTTACCGGACTTACCGCAGTCTATGTAATTAAAGGGGGCATGTTCAGTGTTGTTTTCACGGAAGTGCTGCAGTACATCATTATGACCATTGCCAGCGTAGCCGTTGGAATTATTGCTATGACCAAAGTATCTCCCGAATTACTAGCAGGTTTTATTCCAGACGGTTGGGAAAATCTTTCATTCGGTTGGAATTTAAATTTGGATTGGTCAGGCATCATGGAATCAGCAAATACAAAGATTGCTGAAGACGGTTGGGAATTGTTTACCATCTTCTTCATGATGATGTTATTGAAAGGGATATTACAGAGTATGGCCGGTCCTGCTCCGAACTACGATATGCAAAGGATCCTCTCCACCCGTACGCCTAAAGAAGCAGCAAAAATGAGTGGCTTTGTGAATGTAGTTTTGTTATTTCCCAGGTATATGTTGATTACCGGATTGACCATCTTGGCCCTGGTATTTTTCAACGAAGAACTAAATCAAATGGGAGACCAGGTTGACTTTGAACAAATCCTGCCATTTGCAATTAGAAATTTTGTGCCGGTTGGTCTGATGGGTATATTGATCGCTGGCCTGCTAGCAGCATTTATGTCTTCATTTGCAGCTGCCGTAAATGCAGCTCCTGCCTATATAGTCAATGATATTTACAAACGATTCATCAACAAGGATGCCAGTGATAAAAAGTATGTGCAAATGAGTTACCTGGCTTCACTAGCGGTAGTCGTGATTGGTACTTTGTTTGGTTTTTATCTGGATTCACTTAATAATTTAATCGATTGGTTGGTAGCTGCATTGTTCGGAGGATATACTGCTGCCAATTTATTAAAGTGGTATTGGTGGCGCTTTAATGGTTATGGCTATTTCTGGGGTATGGTGGGTGGTATTTTAGCTGCAATGGTTTTACCTTATGCGCTGCCTGACTTAAGTGCATTGCAGGCTTTTCCGGTCAATTTGGCCATTTCATTGATTGGTTGTGTTCTGGGTAGTTTACTTACTCAGCCGGATGATGAACAGGTACTCATTAAGTTTTACCTCAAGACCAGACCATGGGGTGCCTGGAAACCAGTGCTTAAAGCTGCCCAAAGAGACAATCCAAGTGTGCAACCCAATCGTTCTGTAGCTAGAGATAGTTTCAACGTAGTGATTGGAATCATTTGGCAAACTGCGATTACCGCCGCCTCTATATTTATGGTGATTCAACACTGGAATAAATTTTTAATCTGTATGTTGGTAGTAATTATAAGTACAGTAATATTAAAGATAAACTGGTATGATAAAATTGAGGATTACCCAGCTGATTTTGACCAGACATCAATTTGATGTTATTAAATTTGTAATTAAGTTATTATTAATGAAAGAAAGATTTTAGCAATGAGACCGCTTACCAAAATCAAATGGTTGATATGGGTAATTCCATTCCTATTCGCCTGTCAACCACAAGTAAATGATTTATTCCAGATGGATAATTTAGTGGCATGGTGCGTGGTGCCCTTTGATAGCACGGAAAGAACGCCTCAGGAAAGAATAACTATGTTGGATGAATTAGGTTTCAAACACTTTGCCTACGATTGGCGAGAAAAGCACCTTGCCACCATGGAAGAAGAATGGAATCTTGCCAAGCAAAATGGAATTACTATTTCTTCCATTTGGATTTGGATAGATGATCGCTCGAACCAGCCCGGTCGATTAAGTGAAGCTAATGAGCGTATTTTACAAACTGCTAAAAAGGTTGGACTGGAAACCCAATTATGGGTTGGATTTAACGACAATTTTTTTGCAGGTCTTTCTGAACAAGACGCCATTTCGAAAGGAGGTACAATGATCCAGTACCTTTGCAAACGGGCCGATTCAATGAACTGCAAAGTAGCCTTATACAATCACGGGAGCTGGTTTGGTGAACCCAAAAATCAAGTCAAAATAATCCAATCACTCCAAAATCCAGATATAGGAATCATCTACAATTTTCACCATGGGCATGATCAATTGGCATATTTCCCGGAAATCATTGATATAGCACTTCCTTATCTATGGTGTGTCAACTTAAATGGAATGGAAAAGAATGGTTCCAAAATATTACCATTGGGATCAGGGGATTTAGAAAAAGGAATGATTGATCTTTTAATTGAAAAAGGTTATACAGGTCCATTTGGCATCTTAGGCCACGTTGAAAATGCAGATGTTAAAATCATTCTGGAAAATAATCTTGAAGGGTTGCATTCCATGTTTACTAAAAGTTAATCATTATCCGTTATGTTAAAATTAAGTTTATTAATTCCACTGATTTTTATTTTTACCAATTGTAATAACTCAGCTAAAATGGAAACTTACCTTGGGGTAAATAGCAAAGAAATCACTCAAGCCAGGGATGAATTGTTACACACTTGGTATCCCAAAATTTTAGATACTAAAGATGGTGGATATGTGACAAATTTTGAATATGATTGGCAAGAATCAACAGATCAAACTAAAATGTTGGTCACCCAGGCCCGTGGATTGTGGACTGCCGCAAAGGCAGCACAAGTGTATCCAGAGGAGCCCATGTTTCGTCAGGCTGCAGACCATGGCTACAAGTTCCTGATTGAAAAAATGTGGGATCATGAACGTACCGGATTCAAGCAGTACGTCGATGATCCTCAAAATGATGAGCTTCATTATAAAATGACCTATGGCAACGCTTTTGCCTTGTACGCATTGGCTGAGTATGCAAAAATAAATCAGACACAACCCGTAAAAGAATGGGTGCAAAAGTCATTCGATTGGATGGAAACCCATGCACACGATCCAATTCATTTAGGATACTTTAACCTGATCATAAATAAACCATCCAAAGCAGATCCTAATTATGATGAAGTCACTAGTCAATTGGGATGGGGATCAACGGATTGGAAAGATCAAAACTCCAGTATTCACATAATGGAGGCACTGACCACTACCTACCAAGTACTACCTACTGCTCAGACAAAAGCCAGGTTAGAAGAAATGTTATTGCTAGTAAGAGACAAAATGGTTAATCCAGCAGGGCACCTCCATCTCTTTTTTACCAAAGACTGGCAACCGATTAATCATGCAGATTCCAATAGGACTTATATTATGGAGCATCTCAATTTTGATCATGTTTCCTTTGGCCACGACATTGAGACAGCCTATTTACTAATTGAAGCCGCCGAAGTATTATATGGTAAGGTTGATGATTTGACTTTACCGATTGCTAAGAAGCTGGTTGATCATAGTGTAGAACATGGTTTTGATGAGGACTATTATGGATTGTTTGATCGGGGTTATCGTTTTGAAAAAAATGGACCTATTGAAATAGTACGTCGGGATAAAGTTTGGTGGGCACAGGCAGAAGCCTGGCATACTTTCTCTTTAATGCATGAATACTTTCCGGAAGAAACCATCTACCAGCAAGGTTTCGAAAAAATGTGGACTTATATTCAAACTGAGTTAATGGACAAAACGCATGGCGGATGGTATGCGGCTGGGTTGGATGAGAATCCCGAAAGCAAAACTCGACGCAAAGCGCACCAGTGGAAAGGAGCCTACCATGATGGAAGAGCCTTGATTCAAGTAGCGAACCGGATGCAATAGTCACGTCAACAAATACTTCATCAAGTCTTATAAGGTCTTCAAATATTCAATCAAGGCCAAACGTTCCTTATCATTCAGTTTGTCTCCATAAAAATGCCCTACATTTGAGTAACCTTTGATCTGAGTATTATAAACATTCCTATTCGTCTCATCAGAAGACATGACCTCTTTATAGGCCCAGCCCACTAATGTATAATCATAAATCTTTTCTTTTTTCCACTTCTCCGGTCTGCTTTTACTGTTCAATAAAGTATGCAAATTCGGTACGGAGCCATTGTGAAGATAAGGTGCCGTGCACCATACACCATCTAGTGGGGGTGCAATATAAGCTAATGTAGGCTCCATCCGGGAAGCAGGACTTGAGTGACTATACCAGCTCTCATTGTACCAATCAGTAACTGGACTATCGAATAACATCCGGGCATAATATGGGTCCGTTTCAACTTCAGAAATGGGTATTAATTTATTGGGGTAGGTTTCGTTTTCTCCATATTCTCCATGACAGGTCTGACAATGTTGTTGGAAAATTGGCTTCCCTTTCGCAGCTAATGGAGTATCTATTTTTTGAGGATACCTAGGTGGTTCAATCGATTCTATATAGGCCAAAACATCAATAAATTGGGTGTGGATGGCTCTGGCATGACTGCTATCCTGAATAGCAACGACCGATATCTGCTCCATCATTTTGGAAAAAGCACCTCTACCCATTCCGTTGTAGTATAATCCATGCTTTTTCTTGACATGCCACCAAGGAGGAGTATCTGAAGCAATCACATAAGGAAGGTACTGAAAGGATAAAGTATCACTCCAGGTCAAATCAATCGGATTCCGATGAGCAGCTGCCGTTTCTTCGATTCGAAAGGCCGGATTTATCCCTTTAAATGGCGTTTCGATATGGGGAGCCACTGCTCTAAAACCTCTCAGAAATTGATGGCTAATGACCGCTTCAGCAGATTCATTGCCATACTCTGTTTCAACAAGGTTTTGTAATAATCCCGATGCAGCCGAAATATTGGTATAACCATTCATTTCAATGTCCGAATTACCTAATCCAATAATAAACGTGTTTTCAAATTCCGCAGCATGACAAGCAAAACAGTTTAAACCAGCAATAACAGTTACTTTATTCTGTGCTGTAAAAACATTCATACCGTGGTTGACGAATTGATTCTTACCGCCCCTCACTAATAATGGACTGTCCGTAGTCCCAATCCTCTCACCAAAAAATTCATAGGGCAAACCTGCTCCAATGTAATCACCATGCAGCAAATAATCCAACCCCACCTTAGGCTTACCATTTTGAACCAGTTTATTTGATGGGCCTAAAATGCTGTATTCATATTCATCCGGAAGGGATGCTTTGATATTACATTGCATGTTTGTGATGAATATCACAAGGAATAAGACAAAAATTTTACAAATTGATTGGTAATTCATATAACCTATTCGCATTTAAAAAACGAATCGGGTAAAAATACATTTTAAAAAAATATTTATTTCTGATTTAGTGGTAAGTTTGATCTACAAATTATCATATTGGTTTGAGTATTAAAGGCAAATTAAAAAACCTGTTACCCTTTGTAGAAAGTTTACAAGGATACTCTAGTAATACTTTCAGGCGTGATTTGATTGCTGGGTTAACGGTGGGTGTAATGTTGGTTCCTCAGGGTATGGCGTACGCTTACCTGGCCGGAATGCCACCTATTTATGGATTGTATGGTGGACTGATACCTCTAATAATTTATGCTCTTTTTGGTTCTTCCAGACAGTTATCAATCGGTCCTGTGGCCATTTCTGCGTTATTAGTACTAGCCGGAATATCGAAAATTGCCCAACCCGAGTCCCCACAATATATTGAACTAGTCATATTGACAGGATTACTCATTGGCATAGTGCAGATAATTATGAGCTTATTGCGCATGGGGTTTTTAGTCAATTTTTTATCTCATCCGATTATAGCCGGATTTACATCGGCAGCAGCAGTAATCATTGCCGTTAATCAATTGAAAGATATGCTCGGCATTGAAATCCCCAGGATGGACCATCCGGTAGAAACGTTATTATATGCTTTAAAAAATATTAGTTCCACGCACCTTTTAACACTAGGTATTGGGATCGGTGGAATACTATTGATGCTAGGGCTTAAGAAAATCAATGAAAAAATACCTGGAGCATTGATAGCAGTAATTATTAGTATTATTGCTGCGAAGTTGTTTTCTCTGGACCAAATTGGCTTAGCCATTGTTAAAGAAGTACCAAAAGGATTGCCCTCATTTCAATGGATAGGACTCGACTGGAATACTATTCAGTTAGTGATACCAACTGTATTAGCCGTTACGATTATCGGTGTAGTAGAGAGTATTGGAATTGCGAAGGTATTAGAAAGTAAGCACCAGAATTATCAGATTAGTCCTAATCAAGAATTGTTCGCTCTAGGAATATCCAAATTTTTTGGCTCTCTTTTTCAGGCACTCCCAACTTCAGGTAGCTTTACAAGATCGGCGGTAAATAATGATAGCGGTGCCCAAACTACTATAGCTTCGATGATTACTGCGCTTTTGATAGCATTAACTTTATGGTTTTTAACTCCGTTGTTCTATTATTTACCCAAGGCTATATTAGCTGCCATAATCATCTTAGCTGTCAAGGGTCTTTTTGCATTTGATGAAGCCATACACCTATGGCATGTTCATCGAAGAGACTTTTTTATGATGATCATCACCTTCTTAGCCACCTTAGTATTTGGGATTGCAGAAGGCGTTTTGATTGGTGTATTACTTTCCGTTGGTTCCGTTCTTTATTTAAGTTCGAAACCTCACATCGCCATTTTAGGCAATATTCCTGGGACTGTCTATTATCGTAACATTGAGCGCTTTGATCAAGCTGCACAAGTCGAAGGTAGATTAATCATTCGGTTTGATGATCAACTTTATTTTGGTAATGTCAATTATTTTAAAACCCAGGTTCAAAAATTAATTCAAGAAAATACGCACTTAGATACTTTATTGCTGGATGCCAGCAGTATTCACGAAATTGATAGTAGTGGTATGCAGGTACTGGAAGAAGTAGTAGATCTTTTGACTAAAAAAGATATTAATTTTTATATTTCCGGAGTAATTGGCCCGGTTAGAGATCGATTGTTTAAATCAGGCCTTATGGATAAAATCGGGGAGAAAAAGCAATTTATGTACATTGCTGATGCTGTTCAATTCATGCAGGAAGAAGATGAGGCTTGTTGGAAGGACGTAGCTATACAGACAAATATTGATGACCAGGCTAAAAGGTCCACAAAGCGTAAATGACCTATGAAACGATCAATTCGCTGGGGCATATTAGGTTTGGGGAAAATTGCGCACAAATTTGCTGCTGATTTGATCAAAGTTCCTCAATGTGAATTAGTTGCAGCAGGATCAAGCAACTTAAACAAAGCTAAGACATTTGCTAC
>JAHEJC010000074.1 GCA_024639065.1 Lewinellaceae bacterium
ATCCTGGTCATCGTTAATCGTACCATCAAGTAGAACAGCACTCTGTAATCCTTCAAAATCCCAATTCCAATAACCTATCCTCGGGCCCCTAGGATGATTTTTATATCCGACTCCACGAAATGATCGCACTCCGTCCTGATTACGATCAAACGCCTCGAGCAGGTTATATCCTTTTTTCACATACGAAGCTTCCCAAATAAAGAATACCTCGTAAATCGTCCCATAGGCATTAATCTCTAATTCATAATAGGCATCTTCTCCAGCAATAAATAATTCGATATCATTGTCAGTATAAATCAGGGCATCACGCTCGGTAAGGGTGGCTTGTAAATTTGGCTCTTCAATCCAATAGGCAATATAAAGAAAGTCATCATCCCAGAGCACAGCTGCTTTCGTATCATGAATCGTATTGGCTCCCGAAATCAGATCTCTAAAACTGCTGGAGCGCGGTGCATTAAGCCAAACTGATTCATTCAATTTACCGTCGATTCGTAAAGTTGAGTCAATTTTATAGGAAGTGTAATGAGGAATATCATGCACATTACAAGGAGGATATTTAATGGTATCATTTCCCAAATGCTGTGAAATCAATTGAGCATTTTGGACTTCATCCCCGCACAACTCTAGCTTTGGAGGTGCTTCCATTAATAAATTATATCCAACAAGGAAAAGCAGAAATGAATAATTGAATACCATCTTAAATTTTTCATTTATTGGACATCAAGTTACTTTTTTTATTCCGATGAATGATAAAATTCACAATAATCTTGAATCAATAATAGTTTAGGGCATTTTGCTTGGGTCGGTATACATAACTTCCCGCTGATGCCCGTCAAGATCTGCAAAGCTATCATAATACATCCAACCGTGGTCGACCCTATCCAGATAGCGAGTACCACCATTTTCAATAGTCAGTCTAACAATTTTATCAGCTTGCTCTTTACTTTCTACCTCAATTGCCGTCAAAACTTGTATTGAAGAACCCGTTGGAATGGGCCGGTTTGTTAAAGTTGAGAAAAATACAGCACATGGAGCGGATTTAGTGCTACTAAATCTGACCGCCATTATGGTCCTCAGTTGTCGCTTTAGGTGACCAAATTTATTCCCACCCTTTCTATAAGGTATTATGAATTTGTAAAGCACATTATTTAAACATTGACAATCGTAACGTAAGCTTAATTGAAAAGGATATCCCGTATGTTTTTTGATGCGAGTTGGGCTGTTGGTGGGTCCAAATTAGACAAGGTAATCACAAGTAACCTATTTGACATATCGTAATTAATAATTGCATTGGTGCCTGGTCCACCACCACCCAAAAGCATACTAGATGGCTCTCCTGTGGTTCGTTCAAATGCCGTGAGTCCATAAATGGTCATTTCGGTATTTAGAAGTTTACCTTCATACCATGCTCTTAAAAATTTACGTAGATCTTCAAGCGTAGAATAACCTCCTCCTGCAGAGTTTCCCATTTTTGGGGTTAAAGCAATGTTAGTGGTCAACTCGGTTATTGATTCATCTTCATGTTGCCTAGTATATCCCATGGCCAGATTAGGATCCGAGAAATCAATATTATATCCTGAATTATCCATATTTAAAGGATCAAAAATAATTTTCTGAATGTAGTCATAGTAAGTCTGTCCGGTTACCTCTTCAATAATAGCACCTAATAGCACATAACCAGTATTGCTGTACATTTTTTTAGTTCCTGGTTCAAAAGCTATTGAAGCATCTTTAAGAAAATTCATATATGATCCAATTGTTAAAAGCTGATCCATATTTGAAAGAAAATATTCGTCATCCCAATACATACCATAGCCGGATTCGTGCTTTAATAAATGAAGAATGGTAACTTTATCAGCCTTGGAATCGCTCATATATGGTAAGTAATTCTTGATAAGATCAGAGAATTTCAATTTACCTTCCTGACTGAGTTTTAGGATAGCCACCATTGTGAAGAGCTTGTTCAGTGATGCAATATTAAATCTGGTCGTTGTTTTGAAATACAAATCTTTCTCCTTATTACTTTGACCGTAAGCATTCACAAAAACAGGTTCCCAGTCTTTATAAACTCCAGCTACTCCAGAGTATGTTCCTGATTTTGTCATCGCTTTCAATTTCGTATCAATTTGATCTAATGCAGCTTGATTAATGATTAGTTCTTTAGGTTTGGTTTCTTTTTTCTCACTGGAGATGTATAGAGGTTCTATTGGAGGATTGACGGGTTCTGTTGCATTATATTCAAACTCATCTATCGCGAAAGGAGGACCTTGCTGAATTCCTATATTGAAAGACAACCAACTATCGTGCTCTGATTTTACAAGCATTTTATATTCATACATACTCAGCCTTTCTGAAGAATAAAGGACTAAATTACCCATCTTGCTATGTAAATTTGCAATAGTTTCATAAAGTCCATTTTCCGTTTTCTCAACGAGATAATTCTTCGAGAACAGCATTTTGTTCTCATCAGTAAGACCCTCCCCGGAATTAATAAAATCCAATAGTGAAAGTGTTCTGATTCCTGCCGGAGATTCTTCGAGTTGAGCCCGGGTTTGAGGTCCTCTTGTTTGACCAAAGCATATCGCAGTAATACTCATTATTGCTACTAAATAACCAATTCTTTTATTGAAGTGAATTAATATTTTCATAATCTTATAATTAATTTTCAATAAAAATAAGTCAAATATTAATGGATGAAAGTTAATTAGCGTTAACGTTGGTTAAGCTAATCTTATAACCAATCTCCTAGTAATTAATAAGACAACCAGATTTGAGCAACTAATATAACATTTAGGCAAATGCATCAACTTGTTTAAAGAATTTTGAGTGCCCACAGTATTGCGTATCTTCCAAGCTTACATAAGGAATTATACAATAACTCATGGGTTGTTTATGCTAAAAACCCTTTGGTGGTGCAAAGGTGTTATTAGATATCTAGCTCAGTATACGCACAACATGGCTATATCTCATCACCGTATCATTAGGTGCGATACGCATAAAGTTACGTTTAGATGTACTGAAAATAGGCATGCAAATCAAAGTAAGCACTTGACCCTGTCTACATGGAAATTTGTGTGAAGGTTAGGCATGCACATACTCCCAAAGGGTTATATGCGCATTCGTTATTTTGGTATATTCAATGCCAAATGGCAAAAGAATCTTTCCTGATTTATCTAACAAAGTCAACTAGCACTGGATGCTTTGGAAAGATAAAGGACTTGCTATACTCAAATGTTCACCTTGTCTAACAGGATCCCTTAGACGGCTTGGAAAAATTGAACCTGGAAGAGGGCTTCCTAATAAGCTCATCAAGTAAAACAATAACCACCTATGAATAAAAACTTGACATCATCAAGAATGGAATTTCTATGTCTGCTAATCCTAGCGGTATAACCTCTTCTTCTAAGTTTGGAAAAGGTGTGCATGTTTTGAGGTGGTTTGCCAAATCTATGTAGTTGACCATTTTCATCTATGATCGCGCTGGGTTAATATTTAATTGCCAGGTTCATTCTTTATGATCTTCATATAGTCAGCCTCTGCAGCAATGTATCCAAAAGAATTCCAGGAGTCTCGATTCAATATGGTTTCGAGTTTTTCTTTTGCCTTATTAGGATTGCCATTATAAAATTCCCAGTTGGCCAATCCATATAAGACGGCATCCTGAGCACTCCCCTCGCCTACGAGCAATGAATCAGCTGTAGTTAAACCTTTATAAAATTTGCATAAATTATGGTAGCTGAAATTTTCAATGATATTCATGGTATCTAGAATAGGTTGCAGTAATTCAGAAGCAAGGGAATCATTACCCAATCGGCGCTGGATCATATATAACCAATGCGTACTACTCACAATATTATCGTCATTGGTATGCGCATTTCGACAATTGGTATAAGCCACATAAGCATTTTCAAAATCATGTTTCAAGTAATAAGCAAGGCCTAAATGGTACCAGATGTTGCCATGCAATGTACTTACTGGTATTCCCATAGCATTAGGCAGGCCATCCGGCTCAACTTCATTTTGAGTCCCTTTAATTAGCTCAGTAGCTTTCTCCAAATCATCAATTGCTTTATTAAATTCACGAATTGAAATATATCGATGCCCCCGATGCCTATGTAATCTAGGATCATTTGGATATTGTTCAATTCCTTTTGTGTAAATATCAATAGCTTCTAGATACGCTGGTAGATAAGCGGTGCGGCGTCCATACCAGATTATGTTGTCAACATCGGCTGGATCACGGTCAAAATCCGCTTTCGCTTTTTTATATAGTTCTAACATTTTACCGGATGGAGCAGAAATAATTACTTCTTTTCCTAGCGGGGTTAGAAAAGTCTTTGAATTTGGTGAAGGAGCTTGTGAAGTTTGAGAATTATCACACCCAAGGAAAAATGTAAGCAGCCATATAAAGGGAAGGCTATTATTGAAATTCATTCGTCAAAAAGAAAGGTTATTCTTAAAAATACCAATATTTAAATGATAGCAATAAGATCAACTGACAAAAAACAGATTCAATAGCTGCTAGTTTCAGGTATCGGCGTCAATTTTCATTAACGTAATTAACGGTGAAAAGCGTTTATAACGGATATATTTACAACTACTTTATGATCACAATTTACGCTATCCTTAGAGGATTTGTATATCTTTTTATTGAAGAAACTTGCGCTGGTTTCAAATTAAATCAGTGCTGACTCTTAATTAATTACTCATAAGATTAGGAGATAATAGCATTCAACCTTATAATAGAATTAAAAAAAGGTGACTTAGAAACTACTTCTTTCAACCTGCATGATCAAGATCATTATTAATGCTAATAGAGTTTATTAACTTTCCAGCCTTTTTATATTAATTGTATATTCATTTATGATAGCTGCGCGGTTGCCCCACATGTTTCTTTACTCTATATTGCTACTTGCACTAGGTTGTAAGGAGTATACACCTTCACGAAAAGAGGGCATAAAATCGGAAAACCGTACAGTAAGCGTGCGTTTATCTGCATTGCCAAAGCAAGTAAAAAGTCCATCAAATAATCCAATTAATACGGCAAAAGTTGATCTGGGAAGATTGCTTTTTTTTGATCCGATTTTGTCCGGAAATAAAGATGTGGCGTGTGCTACCTGTCATCATCCCTCCAGTGGTTATACAGAGACCTTGGATATATCTATTGGAGTCAATGGCCAAGGATTTGGATCGAAGCGGGCCTTCAAGCACCCGAATAATATTCCCTTTACCAAACGCAATGCCCAAAGTATCTTAAATACGGCGTTTAATGGCATCGATATATATGGAAAATATAATCCAGCGGAGGCCCCTATGTTTTGGGACCTTCGGGTGAAAAGCCTGGAGAGTCAAGCACTTGAACCCATTAAAGCGCTTGAAGAAATGCGAGGAACAAATTTTTCTGAAGAAGAAATTCTACCTGAAGTACTTAGACGGTTAAAGGCCAACACGGAGTATGTAACGTTATTTGAATCAGCCTTTTTTGAAAGTAATCCAGTAACCATAGATAATATGGCCAAAGCAATAGCAGCATATGAACGAACCCTCATTGCTAATAATTCGCGATTTGATCAATACATGCGTGGCCATAAAAACGCATTGTCCGAATCAGAGATACAAGGCTTTGAATTATTTAAAGAAGTAGGGTGTCCAAAATGTCATAATGGCCCTATGTTTTCGGATTTCAAATTGCACGTCATTAGCGCACCACCTAACGAAAAATTAAATGTTCCTGATAGCGGGTTTCAAAACACTTTTGCTTTCAGGACACCTTCATTGCGAAATTTACGATTTACCTTTCCTTTTATGCATAACGGTAAATTAGGCTCCATCAGAAAGATTTTAGAATTTTATGAAGATGTCAGTGATGGTAAACCAAGAAACATCCATGTTGTGAAAGATAGTTTGGATCCTTTAGTCAGATCATTGGATCTTACGGTAAAAGAAATGGGACCAATCATAAATTTTCTATTGTGTCTGAATGACCAAGATTTTGATAAAGAAGTCCCAGGTGCGGTGCCTAGTGGATTGCAAGTAGCTGGAAATATAGCTCAATAGCCTGTTTCATGAATGATTTTTAATTTCAAATATCATTTTTAGAAATTTTTAAAAATAGGACTATTAAAAATCCTAATCATTCTGAATCTTACCCAACTTTTCTGGAATACTACCAAAAACGCCTGCAGATGCGTAGAGTGAATCCGATTGTCTAACAATCTTTATATCAAACTTTTTCCTGATATTTATTGTGAAAATCATGATTCAACCATCATCAGCTCACCGAAAAATAATTCATATTGACATGGATGCATTTTTTGCATCTGTGGAACAACGTGATTTTCCTGAGCTCAGGGGGAAGCCGGTAGCTGTAGGAGGTAATAAGGAAAGAGGCGTCGTCGCTGCAGCTTCCTATGAAGCTCGTAAATTTGGCGTATACTCCGCCATGCCATCGGTGGTTGCTGCTCGAAAATGTCCTGACTTAATTTTTGTAAAACATCGCTTTGATGTGTATAGGGCGGTCTCTCAACAAATCCGTGAAATATTCTATGAATACACGAATTTGGTAGAACCATTGTCCTTGGACGAAGCATTTTTAGATGTTACTGAAAACAAGCTTGCAATCGAATCCGCCACAAAAATTGCTAAAGAAATTAAGGCAAAAATTAAAGCAGCGACCCGGCTCACTGCTTCTGCTGGAATTTCTGTTAATAAATTTTTAGCCAAAGTTGCTAGTGACATCCACAAACCGGATGGATGCACCCTAATACCACCTGAGAATGTCGCTGCTTTTATTGACCAGTTACCGATCAAAAAGTTTTTTGGAATAGGAGCTAAGACAGCAGAGAAAATGAATGCCTATGGCATCCATTCAGGAAAAGATCTAAAAGCTTTTCCTAAAGTAGAGCTTATTAGGCGATTTGGGAAAATGGGATCCTATTATTATGACATAGCCAATGGCATAGATGATCGACCCGTTAAACCATTTAGAGAGCGAAAATCATATAGTACCGAACGTACTTTTGATCAGGATTTACAAACTATGGATGAGGTCAAGCAAAAAATAGTGGAGTTGGCTTCTATGGTTTCAAAAGGTACAGGTAAAAAAAATATAAAAGGGAAAACAGTATTTATAAAGATCCGTTTTAATGACTTCATAACTTACACCCGACAACGAACGCTGCATAAAATAACCAACGAAAAAACCATAATAGAAAATACGGCCATCGATTTACTGACTGAATTTACTACTCAATTTAAGCCAGTTCGTCTATTAGGGGTGGGACTTTCTAATTTAGATGAAAAAGACCAAAATCAAATATCACTGAATTTATGAATAAAAGAAGAAGGGACATGAGGTCAAAGGTGAAGGGTAAAAGGTTAAATTGGACTAGAAGGATCAAAAAAAAATTATAATTCTACGCTGGTTCCAGATGAAGAAATTGACGTATAATTTCCACATATTCTTTGGGTTTTTCAAAACAAGGCAAGTGCCCCACTCCAGGCATAATGTATGCTTTTGAATTTCGAATATATAGGGAGTGGTCTTCTACATATTTTGCTGTTACCACTTGGTCCTCCTCTCCTCCAATAAATAACGTTTCAGCCTTAATTCTTTTAGTCTCAGTTCTCAAGTCCTCATCCCGCAAAGATTCACAAGCTGCTATATATCCTTCTGAAGATGTGGTTAAAAACATCTTTCGAAAATTCTCGATTTGCTCAATTTCTAATGTTTTAAAAGATTCTGTAAAAGATCGCTCAATGGTCGAATCGACTAAACCTTCTAGCCCAAACTCTTTAAATGCATCAATTCTTTCGTTCCACAATTCTTTTGAACCAATTTTTGGAGCACTGTTGCTTACAATCAACTTTCCAACTTTGGTCTGCTTATAGATAGCCAAATACTGAGCGATCAGACCACCCAAACAAAGTCCAATCACATGCAGTTGGCCAACTCCTATATGATCAATGATCTGTTCTACATCCATTGCGTAATCCTTGATGGAAGTCGTACTTGTTGGCGGATCTGATTGACCATGACCTCGAAGGTCCAATGTCAGTAGGTTATACTCTTTTGATAAAGCCTCCAAAACCTGATCCCAAATCGTCAAATTAGTACCTAAAGAGTGTATAAGCAGTAAAGACTCTTCCCGACTGTTATCCTCCCATGAATAATTTAGTTGTAACTGTATTTCTTTATGCTCTAATTTTGCCATTTTTATCCAATCGTTCCAGTAAGTAAATCAAATAGTGTATATATTTAGTGCATCCATTCAAGGATTTGCAATAATAATCATATATTAAATTTTTGTAACCATTCATATGCAAATAAAATCGAAACTTCCGAGCGTGGGCACGACCATATTTACAGTCATGTCCAATTTGTCCAATAAGCATGGCGCTATAAATTTATCCCAGGGATTTCCTAATTTTGATTGTCCTGAACCATTAAAGGAAAAAGTAAATTTCTATTTACAGCAAGGAAAAAATCAATATGCTCCAATGCCAGGGTTGCCAATCTTAAGAGAGCGAATTGCTAATAAGATTGCTGATCAATACCACTATACACTTAATCCGGAAACTGAGATAACCATTACAGCAGGGGCTACGCAGGCTTTATTCACGGCAATAAACGCTTATATCCATCCAGGTGATGAGGTGATTCTGATAGAACCTGCCTATGACAGCTATTCTCCTTCTGTGAAATTGGCCGGGGGCATTCCTATACCTTACCTACTCAAAAAACCTGATTATCGGGTGGACTGGAATCTATTGAAATCGCTGGTTTCCGCAAAAACCAAAATGATTATCATCAATACACCACATAATCCAGTTGGTAAGATCCTCAAAGCCAATGACTTGATTCAGCTCCAGGAAATTACCCAAAATTCAGAAATCATCGTTTTAAGCGATGAAGTATATGAGCATTTGATTTATGATCAACAAGAACATCAAAGTATCTTGAGATATCCGGATTTGATGACTCACAGCATTGCTGTTTATTCATTCGGTAAGACTTTTCATAATACAGGATGGAAAATAGGTTATGCCGTAGGGCCTGAATACCTGATGAAAGAATTCAGGAAAGTCCATCAATTCAATGTCTTTACGGTAAATTCCTTTGTGCAATACGGCATCGCTGATTATCTACAAGATCCATCAACTTATTTGAGCTTGCCGGCATTTTATCAGCAAAAAAGAGACTTCTTCCAATCCTGCATGGAAGGGAGTCGATTAAAGCCCATCCCTTGTGAGGGAACGTATTTTCAATTATTCGATTTTTCAACAATTAGCAATGAATCTGATTTTGAATTTGCTCAACGTATGACCACCGAGTTTGGCGTAGCAGCTATACCCGTATCGGTTTTTTATTCGGAGGCAATTGATGAACAAATGATCAGATTATGTTTTGCTAAAACCGATGACACGCTGGAAAAGGCAGGTGATATTTTACGAAAGATATGAACCCTCCGAGTGGCTAATATATCCTAATATTTTACCAAGGCAGGAAGACCTGGTTTAATTGCTACCAATCACTTAATTCAATTACAGAAGATATCTTGAAGTTGAAACTCGCTTACTCTATAGTTTTTTCTAATTTCGAGATAGCAGCTACGTTGAATATCCCCAACACCTCATTATCAGCGGATTGATTGACAATATTTCCTGACGTATTCGCTATCGGTGAAGCAAAAATGGTATTATCTCCATTTAGAATTTGATCCCTGGCCAATTCAATAAATAAAAAAGCTTCCAAATTAATTGAATGAATCTCTATCCGGATTTGATCACCAGCCGCCCAGGGAGATGGTTGAGTTTCTCCAGATTCCACTTCCTCGAACGGATTGATGAATTCACGAATAGGCGTAATAAAAATAATCCCATCAACCTCAGCGCCTGCATCGAATCCAGCATCGTAGGCAAGATTTATTTCATTTGGCTTATTCAAAAATTTCCCATTTTTATAAGTCTTTATCCAATAAGTATCACCCAGACCAGGAAAATCACGTGCAAAAAATTGCGCATAAATTCCATCAGGTCCAAGCTCATCTTCTCGCAGTTCTTGGGTAATTTCATCAATAATAGGCACCCGGTTCATTTTAGAAAACGCTGAATAACTCTTTCCCTCTAAATCAATACTTAAAACAAATTCGTCATTTACGCTGCCTAAAGATTGTCCGGCGCTAGGTTCCCAATTGTAATCCCCATTCCCCTGATCTGAAAATTCAAATATTTCACCGTTGCCATTTTCTACCTTAACCACGCCACCTAATGCAGGAATGGCTGGATTACTTTCAAAATAAGGTTGCGAGTAGGTCAACCGTATAGTTTGGATTACTTCCTGATTATTTAGCCAGGCATCGACCACAAGTCTAGCCGGGCCATCATCCAATTTTATTTCTATTACATCTTCACAACCAGAAAATGTGATTAGCCCAGCAAAAATGATGAATAAAGTTCTCATGAGCTATAATTATTCGAATTTAAAATTATAAGAAATTGACGGAATAAAGTTTCCAATTACGGATAACTTGATTGCTTCGGTAATGACCGGTTGATCAATATCGACACGGCCGTCTTGCTGCTTAAAATAGATAGAAAATGGATTACGCCTGCTATAAACATTATAAACTGAAAAGACCCATTCCCCTTTCCATCGCCTATCGGGTTTATCCTTACCTTTTCGAGTAGCTCCAATATCTAACCGGTGATAGACGGGTATCCTTATATTGTTTCTGGTTTCATTTGCATTATGTGGAACAACATATCCTTGTTGTTCAAACCTAGAAGTTGGGAAAGTAGTAGGGGTTCCTGAAATCAAAGAAAAATTGGCACTAAATGACCATCTCTTATTCAATTCATAAAACGAAGTCATGCTCAAATTATGGGTTTGATCATACCTGGACGGATACCATTTATCCATATTTATTCCCTGCACTTTCCTTTCAGTTTTAGCCAATGTATAACTAACCCAACCCGTAAAGTTTCCTTTATTTTTTTTCAACATTAATTCAAGCCCATACGCTCTGCCTTGACCTACCAGCAAATCACCTTCCAGAAATCTATTTAATAATAAATCGGCCCCTTCAATGTAATCTACGAGCTTATCCATTTTTTTAAAATAAGTCTCGGCTGAAAATTCGTAGATATTTTTATCAAAATTTTTGAAATAGCCAATGGCAATTTGATCTGCCATTTGTGGTTCAATATTATTAGTACTAGGTGTCCATACGTCCACGGGCGTTGAAGCAGTTGTGTTAGAGATAAGATGAATATATTGGGCAGTCCGGTTGTAACTAGCTTTGAGCGATGCTGATTCAGTTAACTGATATTGAACTGAAAATCTAGGCTCTAGTCGGGCATGTGCTTTTATAGATTCCCATTTATTATAATTCCTAGAACTAATAACTGGCTTTCTCTTACCTAAGGGGGCTTCCCCAAACTCATAAGCCGTCCCTGAACCTAAATAGTCAAACATGGATAGCCTCAAACCATAATTCAATTTTAAACGATTATAGTCTTGTTCATTCTCCAGGTAGATTCCTCCTTCTATTGCATATTTATTTGGCAGGCCAATATCACTTACCTCACCTTCGCTAACGCCAATAGCGTTTCCTGGTTCAAAAATGTAATAGATAGCTTGTCCTCCAAACCGGATAATATTTTTAGGATTAATGAAATAGGTCAATTCAGGTTTTACACTCACATTGTCGATACTGGCATTCCAATCAAATGAATTCGCAGCATCATCTCCAAAGTTTAATTTATAATCATAATCACTATAGTAAAAAGTAATATTACTGAACATTCGTTCACTGAAAAGGTGGTTCCAACGTAAGGTTCCAGTGCTGTTTCCCCAGTTAAATCCAGCTTGTTCTCCAAATCCAAAATTATCCCTGCCGAAATAGCCTGAAAGGAATAATCTGTTTTTATCATTAATATTATAGTGCGTCTTAAGGGTAAGGTCATAAAAGTTTAGCACTGAATTTTCCAAACCATCATTCAGAAATGGTTTAGCGATGACATCCGCATAAGATCGTCGACCAGCAATAATAAATGATGATTTGTCCTTTATGATGGGTGCTTCAATAGCCAACCTACTAAAAATGAGCCCCACTCCGCCATTCATACTGAATCGTTTGCTATTTCCTTCTTTCATCCTTACATCCAAAATCGATGACAACCTGCCACCATATCTGGCTGGAATTCCCCCTTTGTACAATTTTACATCTTTAACCGCATCCGGATTAAAAACTGAAAAGAAACCAAACAAGTGCGATGAATTATATACAGGTGCTTCATCCAGCAACACTAAATTTTGATCAATACTACCTCCACGAACATTAAATCCCGTCGCTCCTTCTCCTACAGTGGTGACTCCAGGAAGTAGTTGAAGACTGCGAATAATCTCCACTTCGCCGAGCAGAGAAGGTATACTTTTTATTGTATTAATATCCAGTCTATTTACACTCATCTGCAGGTCGGTTACATTCTTATCTTCTGCCTCACCAATTACTACCACCTCATCCAGCTGTGCTACAGCATACCCCAGTTCAATATCCAATTTAATATTTTGATTTAGTTGGATTTCCTGAATTTGAGTTGCAAATCCCAGATAGGCAAATTCGACTTGATAGGTACCCGGGGCAATAGATAATGAATAGTAACCATATTCATTCGTACTTGCACCTATGGCTAATGAAGGAACATAAGCGGTGGCTCCAATCAATGTTTCTCCATTCTCAGCATCCGTAATATAACCGCTAAGTGTGAAATTTTGCTGCGCAACCAGGGCAACCGTAAAAACCAACAGAAGCAGGGTGAAAGTAGATTTAAATCGCATACTAATGACTTGTTCTCTTAATCTATGACGAAATAACCAAGAACCAGGGTGTTTTGTTTTATAAACTAGATGGAGAACGGCTAAATTTCGATGATTTCCTAAATAAAGTCTTATTTAAAAAACCAAAAATGAGTTTGGCCATAATTTCGCGCCTCTAATAGCCTGGAATTAGGGTGAAAATCATGATGAGGGTCTGTTTCTAATACGAAAAGTCCATTAGGTACCAATAAACCATGCTCAAATATCAAGTTTGGAATTTCACTTATCCAAGAAAGTGGATAAGGAGGACCGGCAAAAATATAGTCAAATTGATCCGAACAATTTTTAATGAACTTCTTTACATCCTGCAGATGCAGAGTTATTTGGTGAGCAATATCAAATTCAACAGCTATTTTCTTTACATAGGCGTGGCATGGCTTATGTCTGTCAACGTACTGAACTTGATTGCATCCTCGAGATATAAGCTCATAGGTATGTGCACCAGTGCCTCCAAACAAATCTAGAGCAGATAATGAATCAAAATCCAATCTATTTTGTAATATATTGAACAGACCTTCTTTTGCTATATCAGTAGTTGGCCGTGTAGGCCATTTATTAGCTGGTGGATAAAACCGCCTTCCTCCGAGTGAGCCACTTATTATTCTCATATATTATTCCATAATCTGACTATACAAATCAAAGAGTTCATGGGCCATTGGTTCAGATTTCTTTGATTTCGAAACAACTTTGGGCCTGTAAGATGCAAAATGAAGATGCGTAAATCTCTTTTTCAACCATTTATACTTTGGTGTGTTAAAGAAAATTTCTCCGCTCAGAAAAAGCTCAATGCTTTTAGGATTTATCTCAAATCTAGACAAAACCATACTCAAGTAGTAATAAAAATCGTCCTCCAATCTAAAAGTGTAACTATTTGAAAATATCAACTTCCCTTCCCGAAAGACTAGTATAATTTGCGCATTGTTTCTTACATGAATTAATGCACAATGTGGTCGGTGAGCAGCATATTTTTGATAAAACAAACTTATTAGCGTAGTAAGTTGATGTTTAACAGTTGCTTCAGCACCTAAATAATTAATGATTTTTAGAATCTGATTGGGTACGGAATAAATCACTTTAATAAATTGTCTGGTTGTCAATGAGTCGACCCAACAATTAGATGGAGGATTGAACGGGGTATTTCGCTGTATGTAATGAAGTTTATGCTGCTCTTCAAAAAACGGTACAGGCATCAAAGTATATTGATTAGAGCAAATCCCTACCCGAACGACCAAAGGCTGTAGAACTTTTAATACCTGGTCTTCATTGAATTTGTCTAAAACCCAATTTGAGTAAATAGATTTTTTGTCTGATCGAATAAATTTACGATACCCAGAGCTATTACCTCGCTCATCGAAAAGTGCATAAAAAAAGCTGTCTCTCCCTAAAAGAACAGACAGCTTTATACTTTTTTCTTGAGCTTGTTCTAAAGTTGGATTCCTTTGGTTTTGATTTATTGCTCCCAATTTCCTGTCAATACGGGTTTGTTTTTATCTCCAAATTTTATAAATCTATTTGGATCATATCGATTATCATAGCGGGCATATTTTGCAAGGGCATATGGGCCCATAAAGTTTTTATAAGTCGAGCCTACTTCAACTACATTAACTAAAGATTTTTCATAGGTTATGGTATCGGCAAAAATCGCAAAATCTTGTCCATCACTATAGGGAATTTTCCTAAGCGATGTCAAATCCATTTCCAAACTTCTTACGGAATCTATAGCATTCTGGTATATGGTGTCTCTTTTAAAGTCAGTAAAATTGGGATCATCAGGGTCACCCTCAATATTAATAAACATAAATCTACCATTTTCAAGGGCATATTGAAGTGAATCGAAACTACTGGCATATTTCCCAGTAATATCCAGATGCATCGATTGAGCATCTCGTATTTTCATAAGGCGGTCAATAACCGCTCTTTCTCGTTTTTGTTTCTCTACTCTAAACTTAATCGGCTCGAAAATACTACTGTATAAAACGTATACTAAGCCGATAGTAAGTAAGAATAATAATGAATTAATGACTAGTCTCATAATTACTGATTTCAGGAATGATTCATCACAATTATACCATTTTTTCTTTATTAATCAGCCATTAAAATTTCAATTTTTAACAAAAAATATAAAACATTATTTCTTTCACACCAAGGATTGTATTTTACGCATCTTTAATAGCTTCAGATTACTTCGAATGCATCCTGATGAATCAAGTATAAACATATTGTCCATCGAATCGTCGTGTGATGATACCTCGGCAGCAGTAGTTCAAAATGGAACTCCTTTGAGCAATATTGTATTCTCTCAAAAAATCCATGAACAATATGGTGGCATAGTACCTGAAGTGGCTTCGCGAGATCATCTAGTAAAGATTGTGCCGGTAGTAGAAAAAGCCCTGGCCGAAGCCGCCGTAGATTTTGATCAGCTTCATGCCATTGCCTTTACCCGAGGACCTGGTTTACTCGGCTCATTAATCGTAGGGACTTCCTTTGCAAAAGGTCTGGCACTAAGTCTGGATATCCCGCTTATAGAAGTAAATCATATGCAGGCACATATATTGGCTCATTTTGCTGAAAAGCCGCATCCTGAATTTCCTTTTTTATGCCTCACTGTATCTGGCGGTCATACCCAAATCGTATTGGTCTCAGACTACCTTGCATTTGAGTTAATAGGGCAAACATTGGACGATGCTGCAGGTGAAGCATTTGATAAATCTGGTAAAATATTGGGATTAGGCTATCCAGCCGGTCCCAAAATTGACAAAATCGCTCAAAAGGGCCATGCCGTTTTTACTTTCCCCGAACCACAAATTGCCCATCTGGATTTTAGTTTTTCCGGTGTAAAAACAGCTATTCTATATTTTATTCAAGATCAGATAAAAAAAGATCCAACATTTATTCAGAAAAATTTAGAAAATCTCTGTGCGAGCATTCAGCATATCATCGTCAAAATACTAATAAATAAATTTAGAAAAGCCATCCAACAAACCAGCGTCAAACATATTGCTATCGCTGGAGGTGTATCCGCAAATAGTAGCTTAAGAGCAGCTTTTACCGATTTAGGAAAAGAAATGAACTGTACTGTCCATATTCCCAAATTTGAATATTGTACCGATAATGCTGCCATGATCGGTGTGGCAGGCTACTATAAATATTTAAGAAAACAATTTGCAAGTCACAACATAAAACCACTTGCTCGTTATGCTCTTTGAATGAATAAATCGTACGAATATATAATTGCAGGTGGAGGATTAGCCGGCTTGACTTTAGCTGTCCAATTGACGCTCTCTCAAAAGTTAAGGAATAAATCAATTTTAATATTAGATAAGGATTCCAAATCTAGCAATGATAGAACTTGGAGCTTTTGGAGTAGAGAAAAATCATTCTTTGATCCTATAATTACTCACAAATGGCCTCGTGGAATTGTAAAAGATGACAAACAATGCCTTCAACTCGAACTTGATCCATACAATTATCAGACACTTCATGCTAAACCATTTTATGCATTTTGTAAAGAACATTTGGGTAAATTCAACAATATAGTTTGGAAGCAAGAAAAAATACTAAGTATTGATGCACATTCTGGAAGAGTTGTTACTGACACGGAAACATACGAATCGCAAATAGTATTCGATAGTACCTATAGCAAAGACTCTTTTAAGATCAAGCCGAAAACACTGTTGCTTTGGCAGCATTTTAAAGGAGAGGTTATTGAAACGGAGGAAGCTGTTTTTGACCCGCAGACAGTGACCATAATGGACTTTGATACGGATCAGCACGGTCAAACCAGGTTTTTTTATGTTTTACCATTTAGCGAGCGTAAAGCCTTAATAGAATATACCATTTTTTCAAAAAACATACTGCCTGAAGTTGAATACGACCCCTATCTCCAACAATACAAAAAAATACTGGGCGTAAAACAACATCAAGTTATAGATAAAGAATATAATGCCATACCCATGACGGATCAAGTGTTTCCTCAAAGAAAAGGCAAAGTCATTTTTATAGGTACTAAAGGAGGATTTATCAAAGCATCATCCGGTTATGGCTTTACAGCTACTCAACGAAAAACGGCTCAAATTATTAAGCAATTAGAAAAAGGCTCAACAGTTGAACATCTGAAACATCGGTCGGAAAAAAGATTTAGATTTTATGATGCCGTTTTATTGCATGCTCTGGATAACCCATCTATTCATTCACCAGATTTATTTCTCGCTTTGTTTAGCAAAATTGGTGCGGCTAATTTGTTTTCATTTTTAGATGAGGAAACCCATTTCCTGGAAGATTTGCAAGTCATCCTGGCTGTACCAAACAAATATAAACTCAAGTTCATGAAGTACCTTTATCTTTGGAGAAGGGTATCCTGATAGATTTAGTATATTTAAAAAATTCAATACGAAATTGCCAAAAGCATGAAAGCAGCTAATATTATATTGATTATTATTTTATTAACATCTTGTACCCAGAAAATGCAAGAAGCAACCAGATTTTCAAGCGAAGACCCCTTAATGAAACGAGCCCATGAGATCGCTCAAAAGTACATCATTACTGATGGTCATGTAGATCTTCCCTATCGATTGAAAACAATGAATTTTCGATTGCAAAAAGAATTGATTGGTATTCCTATAGAAAGTGAAAAAGGTGATTTTGACTGGAAGCGAGCTAAAGCGGGAGGGCTGGATGCCCCGTTTATGTCCATATATATTCCTGCTTCGTATCAGGTTGATGGTGGTGCTAAAGAATTTGCTGATTCTTTGATCAATATGGTCAATGGAATCATTGAAGCACACCCCGACAAATTTGCCGCTGGGCTAAATACAAGTCAGGTTGATGCAAATTTCACCAAAGGATTAATTTCTTTACCGATGGGTATGGAGAATGGTGCTCCGGTTGAAGATGATCTTAAAAATGTTGAATATTTCTATAACCGGGGAATCCGGTATATAACGCTTACTCATTCCAAAGTGAATCAAATTTGCGATTCTTCTTATGATCAGGAAAGAAAGTGGAATGGATTAAGTCCATTTGGTCGTGAAGTTGTACAGGAAATGAATCGGGTAGGCATCATGGTAGACATTTCTCATGTAAGCGATAGTACTTTTTATCAAGTGATGGACCTGAGCCGGGCACCAGTTATCGCATCTCATTCAAGCTGCAGAAAATTCACGCCTGACTTTGAGCGCAATATGTCCGATGATATGATCCGATTATTAGGAAAAAAGGGAGGTGTCATTCAAATAAATTTTGGTTCCACTTTTTTAGATAGTGAAGTGGCAAAAGTGAACAACGCCAACCGTGAAAAAATTATGGCAATATTTGAGGAAAGAGACATCACTTTTGGATCAAAGGAGTCCGATAAAGTAATTGAAGAATTCAAAAAAGATAATCCATCTATTTATGCAGATGTTGAAACGGTAGCCAATCATATTGACCATGTAGTCAGCTTGGCCGGTATTGATCATGTTGGAATTGGGTCTGACTATGACGGGGTCGGCGATTCATTACCTACCGGATTAAAAGATGTCTCTGCTTATCCAAATTTAATATATGTGTTACTCAAGCGTGGATACAGCGAAGATGACATTACAAAGATATGTTTCAAAAATGTATGGCGGGTGTGGAGTCAAGTGGAATTGATTGCTGGCAGATAAATATTCTACAAATAAGATTCGATTTCAAACGGACCTTGATTTCTAATCAGGTATTCAATGATCAACATGCTGTAAACGATATAGGAGACCATGAGAATAACCATCAAAATAGTTTAGATCGATTGCTTTTTTAAAGCAACGTTCTGCTTGATTTGAGTCATTTGCTGCAAGGTAGGCTTCACCCAAACTGTTATATACATTATATCTTTCAGGATATATTTCACTATTTAGTTTGAAGATTTCGATCGCATCATCTAGCTCTTTAAGAGCCAGTAGTTGATAACCATAACTATTTAAACACCCCTCGGAAAGATCAAATAAATAATCATCCTGATCCTTATAATTTTTATAAATAACTTGGTAAGTATCGATAGCCGCTTGAATTCCGTCTGTTCTCCGAATTTTATCAATGGTGTCCAAAATTGAAAACTTATGTGGAACTATCGCGTCAAACTCAATCGGTCTATTGAGGGTATCTGAAAAGGCCAATTCACTTTTTAAAAACTTAATAATGTCCAACATTATATCTTCATCCATCAAATCATTGTGACCAGCATTAACTACTCGAACTATTTTGTGATTGGGAAAACGACGGATAAGAGTATCCGTATTGCACAATGGAGTTCTTCCGTCTAAAGAACCGGCTATTAATAAAATTTCCACATCAGATTGAATTGGATCATTTAATCCTGGGATTTTTGAAATCTTGAATGCCTTATTAATTTCTGGATATCTACCAAAGGAAATGCTAAAATGACTTAATAGATTCGCTTCTTCGTTTGATATCGCATCTGCCCATCGCTGCGGATCATAACCGGCTGTTCCATTTACGGTGAAGAATAGGGCATTCGGCAATCTTTGTCTTCTGAAATTTCGTAAAATATTACCAACTGGCTGATAGCTCCCTTCATTCATTTGATAATAAAAAGAGGGTAATCGCCTAATCCATCGATCCAATCCAATATATTGGGCCATCATCATTTGTAAATGAGTCTTAGTCAAGGTTATTTTCCAATTCGGTTTGAAAATCGAAATGGTTTTAAAAATGGCGGTAGGGATAGCTCCATCATCACCTGAAACTGCATCCATAAGTGGTATTTCAATAAATTTAGGTCGTTCCTGCAGATCATCGTGAACTCTCTCCATCAAAGAGGTGAGACTAGAAACATACTTATTCGCTTTCGTATCATATTTCAAAAGAGAATCAATACCTAGAAATTGTCTTTGAACTTCATTGGGCAATTTCAATCCTAAATCCGGAGTCAAGGGTCCGGTCAAAATCGCATTAGTTACTCGGTCTCGAAATAATTCTATATAATGTTGAGCTAACACCGTTCCATAACTGTATCCATATAAGGTAATAGATTCATATCCCAAAGCTTTTCTCAAATCTTCTATATCAACTGCACTTTCCAATGAGTTGTAGCCCTGTAAATTAATACCCATCTTAACAAACTCTTCAGCGCATTCCTGGCAAGCTTCTAAAACATTATTAAAAAGCTGATCCGCTATGTTTTCTGTGATATTTGTGGGAAGGGCTAGACTATTCCTACAAGAGAGGTTCGGAATCGACCGTCCCGTCCCTCGTTGATCCAACAGGATTATATCTGCATATTCACTTAATTTTTTAAATAAATAAAAATAATCTGATCTGAATATATCACTACCCGGTGTTCCTGGTCCACCCGGAAGGAAAAAGATCGGTGCGAGGGGTTTTGGGTTTTGGGTTGAAATTTTAATAAAACCTATGGATATATGATTCACAATTTTTTCTTCTCGGCTCTCAGGAACTATGAGTGAACCCATGATCACAGGTAAAGGCTCGTTCCAATTATTTATTAATATTTCTTCTTGAATATTTAACGATCCTATCGCGAGGTCATTTGTGTTTGGCTGAGTTTTAGTTGGTCCACTAAATATCAATTGGTACCCTATGAAACAACCAATCATCAGTAAAAATAAACCAATGAGTGCCAATATCATTTTTATTATACGCATAGTACTATGTTTTGCTTACTACCATGTATTACAAAGTACTAAATTATAAAAAAATATGAAAAGCTGGTTTAGCAGGCTAATTTCGCCTGAAAATTTCGCCTTGGGCAATTTGGATATTCTAACCGCTCAAAGAATAATTCAACTAATTTTCAAATGAAAAGCCTAATATATTCTCAATAGTTTTGGCTTATAATGCGGTCTTGCATCATTGTCAAACGAAAAATGTGTGATTAAGAACATCTTCTCAAATGATCTGGATTAGTTCATTTGAACTGGATATTTTGTAAACTAGGTTTTTATGATCAATCGATTAATCATTATAAATAACTTATTATGGCTTATAATATTCGCAAGGTTAATTACTTCAATGTGACCGTCAAAGATCAACCTGGAGAAGCCTACCAATTACTGCTAAACCTTTC
>JAHEJC010000075.1 GCA_024639065.1 Lewinellaceae bacterium
GACTGAAAGAAGTACGATAAATACAGTAAGCATGCCAATACCTAGCATGGTCCAGCCAATAGCCATTTATTTATTGTTTAGGTTTAATTAGTTGTCTAATTTACATGAATATGATTGGGCGAAAAAATTAGTTTCTACTTTTTTTCTGAAATTAAACCAGCAAAAAGAGTGCTACAAGTCCAAGAGCGCTGATTTATCTATATGATTTTCGACATTTGAATGAAAATGGAATAACCAATCACACCCGATTTATACTACTCGAAAAGCTATTTAAGGTCCATTAAATCTTTAAATATCTCTACAGTGATTTAATCATTAATCAAATCATAAATTTATCTCAAATTATTATTCATTTATTTTGGCCCACACGTGTATTGGAATATTTTTCTGCAACCACTTAAAAAATATCAATTGACTAAATCCTGGAAACAGTCTAATTTTTAGCACCTTTGCAGCAAACGGCATTCAATGTATAACATCCATAAATTTGGTGGTGCTTCCGTTAAAAATGCACAAGCCATTAGGCAAGTGGCATCTATCCTAGTTGATCAGGTCAAATCGCAGGGCATACCGGCTTTGGTTGTGGTTTCGGCAATGGGTAGGACTACGAATAAACTGGAAAAAGTGGTTGATGCATGTTATTCAGAGCAACCAGCTCTAGCTTGGCTGCATGAAATTATTCAATGGCATCATGAAGTTGTTGATAAGTTGGGATTGCCAGAGACAACACACAGTAAGGTTAATGATGTTTTTGTTGAAGGCGAATGGATCATTGAAGATGCTGGGCTTGATGAATTTAATTATGTATATGATCAAATTGTAGCACTGGGTGAAATTGCCGCTAGCACAATCCTCTGTGAATACCTAAGGGCAATCAATCTAAAAACTGATTTCCTGGATATTCGGGATATAATCAAAACAGATGAATCGTTTCGACAGGCAACGGTGCTATGGGATCCCTCCCAAAAGGCACTAAATCAATGGTGGTCAACTACCTCAAAACAAGTGGATATCGTTGTTACCCAAGGTTTCATAGCCAGTACCTTGGACAATCGAACTACCACATTGGGTAGGGAAGGTAGCGACTTTACGGCAGCCATACTGGCTTATTTATTTGATGCCAAAACCATAACCATTTGGAAAGATGTTCCCGGAATTATGACAGCCGATCCCAATAAGATACCGTCTGCTCAAAAGCTGGATCAACTTTCTTATCTGGAAGCAATAGAAATGACGTATTACGGAGCAAAAGTGATTCATCCCAAGACCATAAAACCACTCCAGAATAAGCAAATAGAATTAATCGTGAAATCATTCGATAGTCCACAAACGAACGGCACGATTATCAATGATCATCCTATAGTAGAATATCCGCCTATAATCATTACGGAAGATGATCAATACTTGATCAAAATATCAACGCTGGATTTTACTTTTGTGGGGGAACATCATTTGGCAACAATCTTTAAATTATTGGCTGACAAGCACATTAAAGTCAATGTAATGAAAAATTCAGCTATTAGTTTCACTGTTTGCGTTTCAGGATTAAAAAATACAATCGAAGCTTTTATTGAAGAAATTGGGAATGTTTATAAAATTGAAGCCATTCCTGCCTTAAAGCTTATTACGGTCAGACATTATAATCATTCAGTCTTGAAGGACTTATTAAGCGGAGCTGAAGTCCTATTTGAAGAAAAGAGCAAATCAACAATTCAATATGTGGTCAGACCCTTAGATGATTAAAAGGTTAAGATGATTAGAGAAGGAGAATAAAAATTCGTTCCATAATTTGACCATATTTAATAGGTACATTTGTTGGGAGCACAGAATTCCTAGAATTTGTTGCTACAACCAAGTGAAAAAGGACACTTTTCTAAGCGAATCTCTTTACTCATAAAACAGGTGTCTAGAGTTGATTGCATCGTTCAATTCATTATATTTATCTAATTAACTTTTTGATTGATCGTTTTCAATACATTTTTACACGCAAGCATATTTGTATAATAAACAAATTATGACTAAATCAAAGGTCAAAGAAGTATCTGTAAACTACAGTAGTAAACATGCTGAATTTATAAATGAAGAAAAATTCGGTCCTTACTCATTTCCTTTTAAAACAACTTTAAGTTTTGCTCCAATTATTCGTTTTTGGAAAAGTAAAATAGGCAGCCCTGATCGAGGAGAAGATGTCCTGGGCCGGGAAATTATGAGTCGCCTGGAACAAACGCCCTATTTTTTTCAGCCCATCGAGGATTTTGCAGTATTAGATGCTAATGATGATTTGGTTGAATTATTGTTAGCAGGTATGTTTCCCAGTGTAATGCGTGATAGGCAGTTGGCATTTGCCATACCGCCTTTCTTTATGAAAGCTTTCTATTTTACACCGAAACTTTACGAATTACTCAAATCACGTGATATACGTTTTGGTTTTGGGGCAAATCCAGTACTGACCAAAGCGGTATCAATTGCCAGAGCTTGTGCCTTGATCTTAAATAAATATTACCATCAAAAAATTGTCATTGATCCTCCGTTTACATTTATAATGAACACACAAAAAGAGAATCTTGAGCAATACTATATTTCTCAATTGAATTCTGATTTTGTTGAAATTAAGCAACTAGAACCTTTGAAGGAAATATCGCAGGAGCAAATCAATCAACTACTCAACAACATTTATGATACCAAGGCATGGTTAGAAATGATCCCTCCAACAAATTTTGAATTTGAAGGTTTGGTTTATGCAAATCTTATCAATGTTACCGAAGAAGAATCACTCTCTCGTCTTAAGCACAAATTACTGGATGACGATGCCTTGTTACAGGATGTGGATGAATTACAAAACATAGCTCGAAACTATTTTGACATACCGGATTTGAAACTAGGCGTTAAAGCGTTTGATTTTCCAGTGCTTAAAGAAGCGAATGTGCGATACCGAATTGACCATCATTTTTTAATCAACAGCGATCATGATCCATTAGATACTGAATTTACTAATTCCATTTACCAAAGGTTGTGTATTGAAAACACGTTGATCGTAGTAGAGGATCTTATCAAATATCCAGATCCCTCAACTATTGAAGTGGAATTATTGAATTTGGGATTTCGTAGTTTAGTTGCTGCACCTTTAAATGATGATGCCGGCAATATTATTGGATTTCTTGAACTGGGGGCAAAGGAACCCAATCAACTAAACGCACTTACATTAATAAAAATAGCAGAAGTAATCCCTCTATTTGAAATAGCCGTAAAACGCTCAAGAGAGGAAATTAAAAATAAGATCCAAGCGCTGATTAGGGAAAATTATACGCACATACATCCTAGCGTAGAGTGGAAATTTATTCGCACATCCTATGAATATCTTGAAAAACTTGAAGAAGGTCAAAAGCCATTGGTCAAGCCAATAATTTTTCGTGATGTTTATGCAATGTATGGACAGGCTGATGTAGTCTCCTCTTCATCTTACCGTAACAATGCCATTCGGCACGATTATTTGGAGAACCTGAAAATGGCTAAAGAAATTTTTAAGAAGAGCGAACTTCTTATCGATTTTCCATTGATCAATCATTTTCTTTTTGAATTGGAAAATCATATCAACAAATTAAAGCGATTTATTACTTCCAGCGATGAGATGAAGATCTATCATTTTTTTCACTCGGAAGTCCATCCAATTTTTGAGCAAATCAAAGAAAAGCACCCTACGTTGCATGAGATGATTGAATCCTATTTTTCGGAATTAGATCCCAAAATCGGAATCATCTATTCGGAGCGCAGAGCTTATGAAGAAAGTATTGAAATGATCAACGACCTGATTTCACGCATCTTGGAAGTGGAAGATAATCGGGCTCAAGCCATGATCCCTCATTACTTTGAAAAATATAAAACGGACGGTTTGGAGTTTGATATCTATGTAGGCCAATCTATATTGCAGGGTCAGACATTCAGTGATATACACTTAAAAAATATGAGGTTATGGCAGTTAACAACTCTATGTGAAATTACCAAACGAGTTGACAAATTAAAAGCTAAACTACCTTGTCCGATGGATACTGCACAGTTAATCATGGTGTATCCCCATCCCATCAACATTCGATTCAGGACGGATGAAAAAAGGTTTGATGTGGACGGTGCTTATAATCTTGATTACGAAATAATCAAAAAACGAGTAGATAAAGCAAGAGTTGAAAATTCTAATGAAAGATTGAGGAAAGCCGGTCATATCGTTATTATTTTTGCTCAGGAAAATGATAAATTTGAGTATAAAGAATATATCCGTTACCTGGCAAAGCGAGGATTTCTCTACGACGAAATTGAAGAATTGCCAGTCGAAAAACTCCAAGGCGTTGAAGGACTGAAATCACTTCGGGTAAGAGTAAGAACAGATGAGCTGATCAAAAAGAGTGACGACGAGTCAAAAGGTAAAATAGCGCTAAACGATAATGAAAGTGATAAAAAAGGATAATACCGTAAGCACCATACCGATCATAAAAATAAAATAACAATACCGGAGTTTACTGAATTTATGACCTAATGCTTTTCCTAAATAATACAAGTCATTCACAATGGCATTGTCCAAAATATTATTATCGCTGATGACTTCTTTCATACCCTGGCGATAAATATCCAAATTCATTTTATAAAAATTTCCAAAGAAAAACAAATTGGTGCTCCCACTTTGTATTTTATCCAGACTGGTTTGTCCTTTAGTCCTCACTGGCCTGGTTACTAAAGTAGCAAATACAATGGAGGTAATACTGGTGATTAACAAAATGATAGTTGGGAATAGAAGGTCTGGATTATTCTTAATGTTGGAGGCAATCAAAGGCATGGTAATCGAGATGATAATCGAGTTTATGGTAAGCATTATATTGGCCTTATTATCGGCTATATGGGTGAGGTCTATATGGTTTCTCAAAGCTGTTTTAAACATCATTTGAGCGCTGCGGTTTTTATTCAATTCAAGATGGCCGCTGTCTACTTTCAGTTCTTTGCGTTCATTTTTAAGCTGCTTAACATTTTTTTTCTTTTGTTCTCCGAATATTTTTTTAGCTGTTTCTGTATAATATTCATGATTCTTAAGAAACTTATGATTTTCCTTAATCCACTTACCGTCGGAATCATCGTTGTTCAAATAAAACTCCCATTCATCCCTAAGTTTCTGCGCATATTCGGCATATTCCGGACTTGCTAAATTATAAAGGTCTGCGTCCCGAATGATTTCTTCAAGTCTAGTAACCGGCTCATGGTCTGCTTTGGTAGCAATTATGAGCTTTTTAACTTTTGCAATCTTTTCTTCAGGATAATTATGTTGAATCAATAATTCTTCAGCCATTTTACTGCTTCGATCTTCATGATCAAAATAGCTGGTCAAGTACCCTAGGTCATGGAATAAGGTCGCAATTTCCAATATTTCCAGCTCTTCATCAGAAATGTCTTCTCCTACAGCTATTTTTTTAGCAAAATCAGTGACATTCATGGTATGATTAAAATCGTGATAAGATAGATTACTCGTCCACGATTCTTTAAAATCTGCTTCTACTTTGTCACGGATTAATTTTACAATTTGTCCATTCATACTTATAACTCAACACGAAATTTAAGTCGGAAAGATAGAAAGAAATATCAATATGTGATGACTTCGTGATGAGGAAGTTCCGGGTTTTTCTCTAGATGCTTGAAGAAGGAATTGATATATTTTTTGATATCTTTTCTAGATCCTTTGCTCAGATATTCTGCCCCTTCGATGGTACTTATGATACTTTCTTCTTTTGACAACACCTGTTCAATGGCTTTTTTCAGCGCCTCATTATTCGAATACTGTTGGACTACTACCCGGTCTCTGAGACGATGGGTTGGTATATTTGGATTGGCAATAGCATAGTGCGCATTGACCAATCCGCAAAAGTCAAAATCATAAGGAATCGGAATAAAGTGATTCCCTTCTAAAATACATACATTGCGATTGGTATTAAAATCATAGTCATCATTTGCGATCATCAGCATAAATAGGCTCACTAGATAAGTCTCATAATTTTCTAGTTTTGTTTCACCCTCAGGAAGGAACCCATCATATACTTTAGTATTCATTCGATGAGCCAATTCATCTTCATTCTCAATCAAGAATGCTTTTTTGGTAATGGTAGTCGGGTTTTCCTCATTGTCTTTATATATGTATTCAATCTCTAATGGGTATACCTGAAGACTAGCATCGGTTAAATTCTGATAGATTTCGTACGCTAGAAACTCTCGCAAAACATAATCTTCATACACTGGAAGTGTATCACAATGCGTGACTAATTTATACTTATCAAATTCGCTGATGATATTTACTTTTTCTAAATCTTTTTTAGAAAAGTTCAATCGGATCGGAGGAAACGAACACACCCGTCTGCGATAGCGTCCCCGCAATGATAATTTTGTATCTATTTTATGTTTTTCATTATTTACGGTCCAGTAAACATTGCTTTTATAGGTAGTGTCGGCATACTTGTGGGCCAGTATATAATCAAAGTCAGCTTTAACTTGAATCTGCTTAATTTCATTGTTCTTCAAGTATTCAAATAGAGAAATGTCCTGGGCAAAAACTGCAAAGACCCAAAAGCAACTGAGAGTAGTTAAGTATAATGTACGCATAGGTTAATTTTAGCAAATGCTAAATTAAAAAAAAAGTGGCTACCAGAATGGACCGATAGCCAGCTTTGTTAACGTGCAATATTTCAACTTAGTTCAAATTGTATGGGGATCAAATACGTCTTTCTAATTTTTATATTTTTTGTCTTTACTTTTTGGTTATCCAATCGGGCTTCTATAAAGGTTTGTAGATAATCACTATCAGTATAAATATCAATCACCCGAATTTCTTTTTGGCTATTGATCATAAAATGAACCTTTACTTTACAGGAGGATAAGTCATTTGATCGCAGATCAGGCCCCTTTAGTAATTTGGAAATTTCCTGTTTCAATTCTAGTTTGGCTTCTTCAAATGTTTTGGGGTCGTTATCATTTGCCATTAGTAGTACAGAGGAAAATACAAGTACGAGACTTAACAATTTCATTTTTTTCATGATTCATGTTTTTGAATTAAGAAATAGTCAGAATTAGTAACCTAATAAGGTTCTAGAATAAATTCAGTCCGTCATGTTACAAAAGTGAAAGTGCGTTATCCGAAATTCAAAAGAGAGAAAAAACTAGCCGGCCAGCTATGATACGAAAGTAATACTATAAATTAGACGGAACTTGTAGACATTAAGTTGCACAGCTGGTATAACTTTAACATTAATTAAGGTTTTCGTAATAATATTCTATGCGATTGGAAAATTAATAACAAATGAGAAATGCTGTGAATTTTATACCCAAAGCATAAGCCAAATCATTTGCTGATTCAGGTAAGCGTAAATAGGAATGAGCAATTTAAAACGTTCATCGATTACTTTTTTTGTGAAAATCTAAATATATCCGCAAGTCGGTACCGGCTCAATCAAATTTACAGATTACTGAGGTATAAGCCATCACGCTTCTATTCAGGCTGAAGTTTGAAGAAGAATCTGGGTGAAACAATTACTTCTAATGTCCAATCATCAGAAGGTTTTGGTGCGCTTTCACTATAGGGTTCATCCCTGGGAATGGTAATTGGGAAGATTTGAGATTTCAAGTGGATGACATAATCTAGTAAACCCCATAATCATTTTTGTGAATGCTGGCTACTTAAACTTCCTTTTGACTTGATACTCAATCTCTGTAAATACTAAATGTCATGGTTATCTTTGTCATTTAGAAGTACTCCACTGCACAATTAGAACAAAATATGTTTTGGTATCAAATATCAGACTGAAAACCTTACCATTGCTCCTTCAGCTATAAACGGTAAATGAACATTAGGCTAAAACGATCAAATTGGTATCCAGTGCCATTATTTGAAGCGACATTGCTGGCTTGATATTGAAGCGAAGTTTCAATTTTACCCAACTGATAGCTTAAATTCGTCTTAAATCGAAACGTAGGATCCCAATTCGAAAATTCGATCTGTTGTGTGCCTATTGCCGCTTGTAAACTCAAATTCAAACCAGCAATTCCCAGTCTGTTGGATTGAAACTCAGCGAACAACTCTGTACTGCGAAATCGATAAGGAGCAAAGTACTCGGTTCTTTGGTTATCGCGATAAGTTAAGGCGGAAACATTCACTCCTGCCTTAAAGAGAGGTGTTCGATTGAAAATGTGATAGAAAGATCCAAAAAATTGAACTCGCTGGTTATCATCACTTAGACGGCCAAAATCCCCTTGAGAATAAAATCCATTTTTACCATCAAACATTAGATGTGCCTGATATCCAAATGCATTGCTACGGATATTCTGAGACAATAAGGATGCCGTGTAATTCAAAATTTCTGATTTAAAAAAGAGACCAAACTGACGTCGGTCATGCGGTTGATAAACGAACGATTGTTGACCAGTCAATACCAGATTTTGAGGCTCATTGTTAAACGAAATTTTTTGAACTTGCAATTCCGTATGACTTCTTAATGAGATATCCAATTTCTTTTGTAAACGAAAACCTAAATGTTTTGTAGTAGTCTTATCATTATCTTTTGAACGGATATTTGACCAGCCAGAGCGAATCTCCATTTTTGTCTTTGAATAGTTACGGTGTTGCCACCAGAAGTCATTGGAAATGCCAATATTTCCGGCTATGTCTTTGAAATAGGCAACAGATGTTCCTATCTGATCCTTGCTGAAAGATTCAATCGATTTTAATTGCGCTAGGAATTCATCTTTAGAAAAGAGGTCTTCAGCCTTAAATAACGCTTTTTTTGCCTGCTCACTTTCCTGTTTTCCCACCAAGACTTCCATATATTCACGTACATAATGTTTGTTTTGAAATGAAGTAACTAGCGTGTCATAATATGCCAGACCCTTTTGATAGTTTCCCTGGCTTGTAAAAAGCCTCGCAGACATGACCAAGACCTGGTCATAATCCAATTGAGGTTGTTGATTAGTCAATAATTCCGCTGCTTCATGTGTCTTAATATTCCATAACAATGCATTGAAGTAATTGACCACCGCATTCTTATTAGTCATATCTTTTTCCCATGCTGATTTCGCTTGACTTAACGCCAACACCGGTTTATGATTCATAAATAGTGTATAGGACAAGTTAATTTGTGCCTGTATTTTTTGGTTGTCAAGTTCGAGTAATTGTTGATAAATAGTAGAGGCGACCTTATACTGTTGACTTTGTGCCAGTAAATCTCCTTTAAGCATTAGTGCGTCTTGATCATCAGACCCACTGGAAAGGATCAGGTCCACTTGTTCAATAGCTTGATAAATAGCTCCCTCTTTCCGTAATTGAAGCGCATTCTGGATATAGTGCTCCCGCTCTTCTGCGGACAAATCGGACTGAAGATTTTGACCTTGTACCAGTTCAATTGGCTGCATGAATATGAGCAAGAGCAGTGTGACGTATTGATTCCTTTTTAACATGAGCTAATATTTATTCTGTTAGGCAACTACTGCAGTTTCTACGAATCGATCAAGAGCAGAAGTCTCTACCCATCCCTCCACAACAGAATTTTTTCGATAGAGCAGGACGAATCTTTGATCAGCTTGCTGCAACATGTAGTGAGCATTGATGATCTCGTTGACACCGGCTAAATCCATTTCGTAAACGTCTTTAACGTCAAGGTAGATGACCGGGTAATTGGAATTGAGACTAGCATGGATAGACGCTCTCAATTCCTTAGCGACATCCGATGTGAGTTGCTTGCGATTTTTGATCAGTAAACAGTTTGTGTCCAGACCAAGGATACTTAATGATTGTGTCGTTATATTCATGATAAAATGTTTTGATGTTTTAAATAAGAATTGAAAAGTAAAGAGACAGCAAACCAGCTGTAGAGCAGACTGCCCATGATGGCAATCAGCACACCGCCAAACGTATTCCATTCGGGCCAAAGAGCTAGTCGGGTAGCTACTATGAAAACGAAAAGAAAACCGAATGCGGTCCAGTAGCTTGTTGTAGAATTATCGAAAGCCAATGGCTCGTTCATATGAACCGGCATACGCAAAACCTGCAAATGCACTACGAACATTCCCAACAAGCTGAATAGAATTTGTAGGATAAAATATAATGGAACAACGTATTGACTGATAGGAATACCTCGTGCCAGGAATGGCATTGCTTCTACGAAAAGTCCGTCATGGTGTGTAAATGCATCCAATCCGAAATGAGAGATAATGCCAATCATAATCGAGCTGAACACGCGCCATTTATTTTTCCAGGCATATTGATTCCATTGAAATGATTTAACACCACGAAATCGTTGTCTATAGAAATTCGGTAAATGATCGATTACTCCATTTCTTAACAGGTTGTGAAACAGATAGGCAATAAAATAGGAGAGTGGTAGATCAAACAATACAATTCCGAACCATTTGTGTCCGATGTTCTCTATTTCTCTCATCATGAAGAAAAACTCAAAATCAGGAACCATACTCCCGATGATGAGGCCAGTCATTGATAATTTCAGACCAGATTGACCTAAAGGAATAACAACTGCCGGATGTGCAAGTGTAAAAGGCATAATAATTAGGAATTGATTTCGATTGACTTAAATTCAACCATATGATTAAGAATGGATTTGACAGCCTGTGGACTTGCATGACTTTTGAGCAAGTAATCATAAGATCCAAGCGCAATAGCATCAACGGCAATAGATAAATCTTCAAAAGCCGTACAAAAAATGACATTGATATCCGGCAGATGTGCTTTTACCTTTCTCAGTACTTCAATGCCATCGATTTCCTCCATCTGGTAATCCAGGAAAATCGTCGACGGGTTAAGGTGGAGACTATTGACACAGTCTTGACCATTCGAAAAACATGTGAGGTTTCGATAGCCTAATTCCACTAATGTTTTGTATAAAACTGAGGTCCAAAATGGATCGTCGTCTACAAGAAAAATACGTTCATTTAAATTCATTTTTGCTTTTATTTTTATTCATCATAATGATGAGGTGATTAAATTCATAACTATCAATACCATTGATATGCCAAAACATAATAAACTGTATAACAGTGATTTATAAATAATATAAAAAAATATGTATTCCAATATTCGGATAATTTTCCAGATTATGGAATTAAGAATGTGATTGAGGAGCTTAAATTGAGTTGTTCATATGGACAGAGGAAAGCGTGAGATGCCTAAAAAGCCACTTTGAAAGATAGCGGCAACAAGCTTTGTGAACCGAGATTAGAATAAGGAATGCAAAACTAAAACCATGGCGAGACTGAAACAGAACGGGTATCAGAAACGGATTTACCTTCGTAAATTCTGTATTGATAAAAACAAAATGGATAGTTACTTAAAGATAATAATCAGAAGCTAAGACAAGAGGGGGACTGGAGAAAAACTAATGGGTAATCAAATGGGTGATTTATAGGATTGATTTTTAAATATTCAATCATCAATGAATTACTTGGGAGTTGTCTGTTGCATTTGTTGTACAACCGCTTCGATCGTTTGCTTTACTTTATTCAATATGTCTTCCAATTCCGGCAAGACCTTCTTTTCCTTTCCTGCTTTTTCAAGGGTATTAATATCTTCCTTAATAGAATGAATCTGAAGGTGACTTATTGATGGTTTAATTTTATGTGCCAATTTGCCCATACTGACCAAATCCCCAGCATTGAAGTGTTCGATCATTTTTTCAACGGTCTCCGGTGTCTGAGTGCAAAACAGGTTGGTCATTTTAGAAATGAATCCCGGGTCGTTGTTGCTGAGATCTTTCAGAACACGCAGATCATAAAGAGGTGCACTGTTTTCTATTGATGCGGGTTTTTGGATTGTTTGTTCTGGATCATCGTGCTTCAACCATATGATCAGCTTTTGGAGCAGTTCTTCTTCCTGGTAAGGCTTCGAGATATAGTCATTCATGCCAGCAGCAAAACACTTTTCATTTTCGCCCTTGATCGCGTTGGCTGTCAGAGCAATGATTGGAATATCATAACCACGATCTCTGATAATCTTTGAAGCTTCAATGCCGTTGAGTACGGGCATTTGTAAATCCATCAATACGATCTCCGGATGTTCAGACTCGATTTTTTCCATGGCTTCTAGCCCATTCTCTGCTTGTACAATCGATACCTGGTAATTTTCGAGAATGGTAGAAGCAACCAGCCGGTTCATTTCATTATCATCGACCACTAGAATTTTTCGACCGACAAGCTTACCAGTATCAATCCCCTCCGGATCACTGACCTTAAGTTGATTGGATTTACCCTTCTTTAATTCAAGTTGGAAGGTGACTTTGGTACCGACATTCTTTTCGCTCTGCACATCAATTGTACCACCCATCAATTGTAACAATGATTGGGTTATGGTCATACCTAACCCAGTTCCTCCAAATCGTCTTGAAACGGATACATCCTCCTGGCTAAATTTTTTAAATAGCTGTTTTACAAAGGCTTGGTCCATCCCAACACCGGTATCGATGACGCATACTTGAATCGTTTGTGCAGTCCGTGTGTCTTCAATGACATCGCAAGTCACGTCTACTGAACCGTGATCGGTAAATTTGATGGCATTGCTGATTAGGTTTAAAAGCACTTGATTCAATCGGTACGGATCCCCAATCAGGACCCTGGATAAATTTGGGTCAACTTTGGACTGAATAAGTTTGATCCCTTTTTCCTCTGCTTTATGCATTAATACCTGCAACGCATTTGAAATGACTTGTTTTGGTCCAAAGCCGATCTCTTCAATGCTGAGCTTCCCTGCATCGATTTTTGATAAATCAAGAATATCGTTAATGATAACTAGGAGATTATCGGCTGCTGTATGTATGGTGTTGAGATAAAAATATTGTTGTTCTGACAATGAGGTCTTTGAAAGTTGATTGCTCATACCAATAATGGCATTCATCGGTGTCCGGATTTCATGACTCATATTCGCTAAGAAATTCTGCTTTGCGGCAGCCAGTTCTTCAGTGGTTTTTTTGGCCACTTTGAGTTCCTTTTCGGCCTGGATGCGCTCTGAAATATCAACCGCAAATCCAATCACATAGGGATCTGTACCAGATTCTTCCTTCAGAAAGTTGTTATAAAGCGTATAAACAATCTTACCGTTTTTACCTCGCACTCTGAAGATGCCACTGTCCTGTTTATTTTGTGTGATGTTAGAGAGATAATCCGAATGAAATAAGGCCTGATCTTCCTCAGAAAGGAAATCTGCAATTGGACGACCTACCATTTCCTCGTCTGCATAGCCATATGTTTTTCCGACCATTGGATTGACCGAAATAAAATTGCCCTTAAGATCATGTGTGGTGATGAGCGCCAAGCTGTTTTCAATTACATCCCGATAGCGTTTTTCACTCTCTATAATTTGATTTTGTATTTCTTTGATTGGGGTGATATCAATACCATAGCCAACGACTAACTCCACTTCACTTGTCTCATTTAGCACGGGGTGGAGGTTACGTAGAATATATTTACTACTTCCATCCGGTTGTTTAAATTCTTCTTCAAATACCTGCAACGCTTTGGAATCAAGCACAGTATTAAATAATTTTCTTCTTTCTTCAGCGATAGTCTTGGGTAATTTTCGATAGGCCACATAATCCTCATCTCGTTTTCCGATCATCCACGACCGGAGCTCTGGATTCTTGATTGCTTGTGGATTCAAAAAGAGATATCGATGCTCATCGTCGAATACAGCAATGTCTGCCGGCATATTATTCAATATCTGCTCGTAGAAGGTACGTTGTTCTTCAAGCATTTTATCCGCATTAATTTGCTCTGTGATATCTGTATATAACCAAAGATGGCCGGTGTATTCATGGCCATTCCAAATTGGAATGAAATCCCGTTGCACATGTTTTCCGTCAGCCATTTCCAGGTGTTCGTTGACCACAATTTTTTGTTCCTCCAAAATCTGGGCGATCCGATGGACAAAATGTTCTGGATCTTTAAACAGGTGTTTCGATTGATCTGCTGCCTGCGAACAGTCAGAGCCGATGAGTTGTTCCGGAGCAACTGGGATTTGAAAGAGATCACAAAATTTTTGATTTAGTAACCCAATGGTACGATTTTCATTTTCCAGTAATACACCTGAGTACAAATTCTGTATAAGCGAAGTTAGTCGGTTAGCTGTGGCACCCAGCTCAAGCTCAAGCGTTTTCTGTCGTGTAATATCCGTATGTGTGCCAATGATCAATAACGGTTTACCTGCAATATCTTTTTCTATCACTACACCACGATCTAACACCCATTTGATGGAACCGTCATGATGTCGGATGCGATATTCCAAAACGTGATTTTCTTGTTGGCCCAATCGATATTTTTGATCATTTTCATCCAACTGAGGTCGATCTTCTTCCAAGACACTGCTCCACCATAGTTTGACATTACGTTCGATTTCCTCTGTATTCACCCCGATAAAGTGATTTTCATTCTTTGAAAATCGAGTATGTCCTGTTACAAAATTACGCTCCCAAACATAGTCACCAATTTTTTCTAATGCCATTCTGAAACGATCCTCAAATTCACGGATCTTCCGCCTGTTTTCTATTTCAGAAGTAATGTCTTCTTCAATGGCAAAATACTTGGTAATCCGGCCGTCCTGATCCTTAAGTGCCTGCCCTTGAATTCTCAACCAATAAGGCTGCTTATTTTTTTTGTAGTTTAGTACCTCACATATGAATGGTTCACCTTTAGCGATTTGATCTGACAAATACTTGATGGTGGCAGGATCGGTGTCTGGGCCCTGTAATAAGTGACCTGGTTTTTGACCGAGCATTTCTGCCAAGTTATAGCCGGTCATCCGTTCAAAACTTGCATTTGCCCATTCTATGCGACCGTCTTGATCAGCGATAATCACCCCGTGTGTATTTTCTGCCACCAGGGATGATAAGATTTGTAGCTGGACCGCATTTTTCTTTTCTTCGGTGATATTCCGGCCGTAAATATTGTAGTATCCACTATCGGCTATTGGCCGGATCAGAAAAGAATAAATTTCACCATTTGCTTCAGCTTCGATGATGACCCTGTCTTTTTCAAGGTTGATTGATTTTACCACCATCTGCCAAAAAGTTTCTGTAGTATAGGTGTTGTCTTTATAGACAAAATGAGTGAATTGCTCTGCAACTGGGTTTTGTCTAAGCAACTGACCCTCTAAATCGATCCGGATGAGCGGGTCCGGGTTTTGGGTGGTAAATAATGCTATGTCTTCAATTTCCTTAGCAGCATTCTTAAGTTCGTTTTTTTGCTGATTGACTGTTTTAAGAAGATGCTTTAAGTCTTCCGTGGTGATTTCCTGGGTTTTCAACACATGAAGCAAGTCAATCATCGGATCATGGAATGCAAAGTCATTTAAGCTGAGATTGTTGGAGATTACATTTTCGATAGAATTGAACCACGGCGATCCAATAAATAAAAGTTGGTTTGTGTTTTCCAGCCATTCGATTTGTCCACGCAAGGTTGTGCGGTCCTCATTCAGACATTCGATGACCACAATCTGGTTATGCAGGTTGTTTATTGATTCAAATGATTGTACTTCAATTTCCGGACGTTTAATCCTGAAGTAACGACTAAATTCGTCCTGACCGATTCCCGGATACATTTTACCGAGTGTCTTTCCACTGGACCCGATGGTCAGGTCGTCGTTGATGACAATATAAAATGGAAAGATGCGATTAAATTGTTCTTCCCCGAATGATGCGATTTTATTCATAGGATTACCAACTGACTTTAAAAATTTCGTGATCATTTCCATCGTCCCTGCTTTGCAGTAATTCAATCTCGACCGGTGTTTGGTACATTTTGCTAAGTCCGCTTAACAGGCCTCTGACAAATTCCTGAAGACCTTCGCGTTTTGAATAATAATGTACATGGATGCTTTTTTCCTCCGCATGGCTCACTTTGAATTCAGGTGGCGTCAACTTTGGATAGATGAGCATAATGCGATTGTGGAAAATGGGTAGATTGACAAGAAACTCTTTTAAGCTTTGTCCACCTGCTTCCATTAAGCCGCCGTACTTTTCCTTTGCTGTCTTCAAAATCCACCATTCACCAAATGCTTGTAGAACGGCTGATACGGGCATTTCCATCTCTTCACCTACAGCTCCGGCAAGCTTATAAGTAATATCATCATCGTAAGGTTCATTACTGATGAAATAGTCAATATCCACTTTGCTGCGGGCTTTCACTTTTTCCCAGATGTCTTCGCCAAAGTTGGTTTTTACGAGATCTTCAATGGCCTTGTTTACAATTCCGTACATGTCATAAGTTTTATTAAGGACTGATCATTGACACTACTGCCAACGTTTTAGGATTAACTATTTTTATGTCATAGCAACTGTTACTCATAACGCTTTGATAAACAAGGACATGAAAATAGTACAATTTGATTTGATTGCAGCAATTGGAAAATCGTTCCATCTTCAGAATAATTAAGAGCCATTAAGCGCCAATTCTCCATTTTGGATCATTTTATAAATAGTGCTCTTACCGATATCAAGATCTTTTGCCGTCGAGATCACATCCTGATCATTTTTGGCCAGATAATGCTCAATAATGTCGCAGGTATGCTCACGCAATGTCTTTTGCGCTGAAGTGAAAAACTCCTCTTTTTTTAATGAAGTAAATGTAATGTCCGCTGCATTGATTTCCATATCCTCACACATAACGACAGCCAAATCAATGACTGCTTTCAGCTCCCGTATGTTTCCGGGAAAATGATATTGCAGGAGTTTTTCTTTCGCACCAGCGGTGAATTGGATTTTCCCGAGTTTATTTTCCTTTGCAAATAAATCTGCAAAATGCTTAGCGAGTAAGAGTGTATCGTTTCCTCTTTCTCTGAGGGGTGGGAGTGGTATGGGCAAACCCATGATACGAAAGTAGAGGTCCTCACGAAAATTTCCTCTTTCAACTTCTTCTGCAAGATCTTTGTGCGTCGCTACTATGATGCGGACATCCAGTTTGACGACGTCGTTAGAGCCGATTCGGACAACTTCTCTTTCTTGCAAGACACGAAGAATTTTGCTTTGAAGGCTTAGTTCAAGTTCAGCGATTTCATCCAGGAAGATTGTTCCTCCTGTTGCTTCTTCGAACTTGCCAATCTTTCTTGTCGTCGCACCGGTAAAGGCACCCTTTTCATGACCAAAAAGTTCACTCTCGATCAAGTCCTTAGGTATTGCCGCCATATTGACAGCGATAAATTTTTTCTTTTTCCGATCGCTATTGTAATGAATGGCTTTGGCCACGACCTCTTTACCAGTGCCAGTCTCCCCTGTAATCGAGACGTTAATTTTTGTCTGAGATGCTTTTTCAATGAGCTTGAAGACCCGCTTGAGCTGTTCGCTTTGACCAATGATAGTATTTTGAAAGGAAAACTTGGTTCCCAGTTCTTCTTTCAAATGTTCTACTTCCTGTTGCAGTGATTGTGTTTCACGTATACGCAGGACGCTATTCCATAGCAGATCTTTCGTAGCTTCATCTTTAACCAGGTAGTCATTGACACCCATTTTAAGTAATTCGACAGCCACGGTGATTTCTTCCTGTGAACTAATCATGATGACAGGTAGTGCCGGATTGATATTACGAATCTTTTTGAACAGTTTGTCGCCATTCATGTCCGGCAATGAATAATCAATTGTAATTAGGTCCGGCTTCTGATGAATATTAGCAAGACATTCTTTTGCTGTTTCATACCGCTTGACCTTATAATCTGGATTTAACTGCAGGTGGTAACACAGTAACTCTCCATACCATGGTTCATCTTCTACAATGAAGATGGTATAACTGCTCATGTTTTGATTTTTTATAAATTAATAATAGTACGCCATTATTACTGAGACGAATCAAATAGTCATGCACACATACTTTTTTCTACAACTTGGAATTTATTCCATTAAAGAGAGTAATTTCCAATTACTGGAACACATAATTAATATTACAATATATAATAAATTGATTAACAGATAAAATTAATTTGGCATTCCTATTGAATTAGTCATAATAGAAAGCAAAATATTTTGCTGTAAACTATTTAACAACAGACTCATGATTAACGAAGTCACATTAACCAATCATTTTAAGCACCAGCACATCAATGCACCAGGCCGGCGAAAACGCAAATACGCCATTGTCGTCCCGTGCTACAATGAAGAAAACCGATTTCCTTACAGTGCATTTCTGACATTTGCCCAGCGTCATCCTGAGATTCTACTCTGTTTTGTCAATGATGGAAGTAAAGACAATACATTGGCCATGCTGAAAGGTATCCAAACCGAAAGCCGCTATAATATTTGCGTTCATTCATTAGATAAAAACAGCGGTAAATCTGAAGCTGTCCGTCAGGGTATGCTTTATGTCTATCAAAACTTTGATGTCTCTAATCTTGGTTTTCTAGATGCTGACATGGCCACGACTCCCGAAGAATGGCTGGAAATGGCTGCATTTAAACAAAAGTACCCGCAATTTGGGGCCATTGTGGGAAGTCGTATACAACGCCTCGGTGCAGACATCCATCGTGATAACAATCGATCACTCTTGAGCAACATCGTCAAGAAGTTTATTCGTATCATTCTGAATACCACATTCCAGGACACCCAGTGTGGTGCTAAAATTTTCCAACGGAATCTGATTCCCTTTTTATTCGGTAAGCCATTCTTGACACCCTGGTTATTTGATGTGGAAATCTTTTTACGCTTACAACAGAAATTTGGTAAAAGTACTTTACAAAAAGGTGTACTCGAGTTTCCATTGATGCAATGGACAGAGGTAGGCGGCTCCAAACTGAAGCTCAAAGATAGTCTCAAAATTCCAATGCAATTGCTGCGCTTATATGTTAAGTACCACCTCTCTAGTGATCGGAAAGGACGATTTGCACTCAATTCAATTTAAGTAATTTTCTAAATGTGTATGGGATAAAAACACATGTACCGATCATAGGTGCCGAATAATTTCCAACACCAAAACAATAAAATAAGATGAATAAAAATAATTATGTCGTGATCATGGCCGGAGGAATCGGCAGTCGCTTCTGGCCGATGAGTAGAATGGCGCTACCAAAACAATTTCTAGATATCCTGGACACCGGAAGGACCTTGCTACAATCTACATATGATCGCTATCAATCCTTTATCGAGAATGAAAATATCTATATTGTGACATCAGAAAACTACAGACATATCGTTAAAGATCAATTGCCGGAACTACCGGTGGAAAATATTATAGGCGAGCCTGAAAGAAAAAATACTGCCTCGTGCATTGCCTACATCTCGATGAAGTTGTTGAAAAGCAATCCAAAAGCGAACCTCATTGTCGCCCCGAGTGACCATTTGATCACCGGACAAAAGGACTTTGAGGCGGATTGTATCAAAGGGCTGAATTATTCTGCCGACATGGATGCAATTGTGACCTTAGGGATAAAACCAGATTGTGCAAGCACGGGGTATGGGTATATCCAATGTCTTCCGACTAACCTGATCTCAGGAATTAGACCAGTATTTCGATTCACGGAAAAGCCCGATCGCAATACTGCCGAAGCATTTATGCAAAACGAATCGTATTTATGGAATTCGGGCATATTCATTTGGAAGGCCTCGACGATTATTGAAGCCTTTAAGAAACACATGCCAGACATGTACGAGCTCTTTTATGATGGAATACCCTACTTCAATACATCACTGGAAGGATCAACCATTCGGAAGATCTATGCGATGTGTCCATCAATCTCAATCGATTATGCCATTCTGGAAAAAGCTGATCATGTATTTGTTATTCCTGCAGGTTTCGAATGGAGTGATTTAGGCACGTGGGCCAGTGCGTGGGAAAACAGGCCAAAAGATCAAGCACAAAATACGATTAGTGGGTCATCTGCATTATTACTTAATAGCAACGGATGCCTGATCCATTCTACGGATGAAAAGCTTGTTTTGATTGGTGGACTTGATAATATGATCGTTGTGAATACACCGGATGCTCTGATGATTTGTCGAAAAGAAAATGAACAAGAAATCAAATCATATCTCAGCCAGGTCAGCCAGACTTCTGGTGATCGATACTTGTAAACACATTCGATGATCAACAGTGCTAATAATATAAAGGGATCTAGTTTATGGGATGAAACAAATGGGAAGCGGTTACTTCTGATCGCGATGTGCATGACATTTGTGATACACGGGGTCATCATCCACTTCACACTTTCCAAAACGTATGACGCTCATGTCCATATGTTTTTTGCAGACCACTATGCTCGCTTCTGGTTCGAACCGTGGGAGTATAGATGGTACACGGGATTTCTGACGATCAGTTATCCACCCCTGGTACATCAATTGATTGCCTTGTTGAGCAAGGTTTTTCCACTCAAACTTGCCTTTGGCATTTACAGTGTTTTCATTTTTGAAGTCGTTGTGATCGGTGTATATCGATTCTCCAAGATCTTTTTTAATAAGACAACAGCGGGCGTGGCGGCAATTTTGGCAGTCGTAATGTCTTCTTTAATCGAAACACTGCATGTTTTTGGACAGGTACCCACACTAACCGGAATCGGTTTTTTATTAAATGCACTACCTTTTGTTTATCTGTATATCCTCCGTCGAAAACCAATCTACCTGCTATTAAGCCTGGCATTCATAGCAGTAGCCATTAGTTCGCATCACGTCACGGCAATATTTGGGATGGTGTTTTTTATCGCACCAACAATCTTTATGGCACTTGTGGATGGAATGCCCAAAGAACAAAAGACTGGAAACTTTTTTGTTTTTGTAATCGATGTGATTATGGAAGCCTTAAAGAGATACCGGCAAATCCTTTCTTTCGGTGTACTGATGATTCTTTTTGCTGTTGGTTTAATCTTTCCTTATTGGTTTTGGAGTGCTACGGATCCAATTACGCAGGTATCGATTCCACATGGATCAAGAGACAATTTTATTGAAGAGTTTT
>JAHEJC010000076.1 GCA_024639065.1 Lewinellaceae bacterium
AAAGGAGCTGGTGGGGGCCCATCGGGAAATGACTCAGCACCACCTTCGTTGTAAAAAGCACTTATGACTTCCTGATCGGCGACCAGTCCGGATTGAGGTGCACCGAATAATATCCATTGTCTGATCGTCTCTTTTTCTATTTCACTCAATACGACTCCATCTCGAAGGGGCATAGGATCGCCTGCGTCCGGATGCAACTGAATAGATGGCTCAAAATCACCATTAATTTTTCTAAATAGAAAACTCTGGTCAGACCGCCCTGGATCGATTATCTTATAGCCTTGTCCGGCAGCATATTCATTTCCAGGAATCCGCTCTACGATTTTTGAATAGATATAATTCATTCTTTCTCTCTCATTGGTCCCTATGCCCTCCAAATCAAATCCACCCCGCAGATCAACACTATTATGACAGTCCGAACACTTAGCTTGAAAAATGTCATAAACTAAATCATAAGTAGATTGTCCTTGTAGATCAAGCTGAATACTCAAAAGAAAGAGAAACCAAATTAGCAAACTGCTTTTCATATGAAGAAGTAACATTTCCTTACAAAACTATAGAAAATCATCATTGACAGACTTAAATTACTGTTAAAAAGAACGTTTCAGTGCAGTAAATCGCTGAAAAGAATAGTTAATACTTAGGTTATTTTAGGGCATTCCCAAGTAAAATAGGCAACACAAAGCTCCTATCGATGTAAATAAGGGCATCAAGCTTAATTATGGTATATCATTATTCACGGAAAAATTATATCTTTGCAGCCGCATGAAAATCAGCACGTTACTGACAATTGGTATTGGGGTGTTATTCTTAATTTCTTGCCGTTCGGAATTCGAAAAAATCCGAACTAGCAATGATGCCGAAACGATTTACAATAAAACGGTCGAATACTACCAAAACGAGGACTATGCTCGTTCGCTGGAGTTAATCTCCATCGTGTTGAATAGTTACCGCGGTAAGAAAGAATTTGAAGATTTAAATTATATGTTGGCCAATGCCAATTATCAAATGAATAATTTTGAACTGGCTTCTACTTATTTTAAGAATTTCGCAAACGGATTTTTAAATAGTCACCGGCGTGAAGAAGCCGATTTTATGTCTGCTTATTCATTATATCGTATTTCCCCCACTTTTCGATTGGATCAAGGCAATACACTCAAGGCAATTGATGCTCTTCAATTATTTGTGAATAGTTATCCCAACAGTGCTCGCATACCAGAGTGTAACCGGTTGATGGATGAAATGCGTTACAAACTGGAAGAAAAAGCCTTTAATGAAGCCTATTTGTACTATAATATCAGGCAATATCAATCAGCAATTCACTCTTTTGAAAATCTATTGAAGGATTTTCCTGAAACTCAAAGAGTGGAAGAAATAAGATATTATATTATTAAATCTTCTTATGATTTTGCGACCAACAGTATATTTGAAAAGAGAACAGAAAGGCTTGAGGAAACTATTGAGCGCTGTAATGAGTTTTTAGTCAAATATAAACAAGGCGATCGTCCAAAAGAAGTAAGAAACATATTAAATACTTGTAGAAAAAATATCAAAACCTATAAAGATGACCGATATCAAATCGAAAGTACAGGGAATTGATGCTAACATTAGCGCCCGAGATATTAAAGCATTCTCAGATAAGAGAAGTGGTAATATTTATGAAGCATTAGTAATTATTCATAAAAGAGCGAATCAGCTTTCTTCCAGCATTAAGCAGGAACTGCACCAGAAGCTCGACGAGTTTGCCCTTACTACAGAAACGATTGAAGAAATTCATGAAAATAAGGAGCAGATTGAAATCTCTAAATTTTATGAGCGAATGCCCAATCCAGCGGTCATAGCGATCCATGAGTTTATGAACAACGAACTAGCAGTTAGAGATAAATCCAAGCCTATTCACGAGGACGAAGAAGCTGAAGATCATGAGTAAATAGTAGGGATCATCGAAGATGAGCCACCTTTTACATAAGAAAATAATTCTAGGAATTAGCGGCAGTATTGCTGCCTACAAATCAGCCTATCTCACCAGATTATTGATCAAGCACGGTGCTGAGGTAAAAGTCATTATGACCGAATCAGCCACCCATTTCATTAGTCCACTTACACTCTCTACCCTTTCTAAGCAACCGGTTGCCCTAGAGATCATGGATGAAGATACTTGGAATAACCATGTAGAATTAGGATTGTGGGCAGACTACTTTATTATAGCTCCTGCTACTGCCAATACGTTGAGTAAGTTGGCTGATGGACAATCGGACAACATGTTAGTAGCTACTTATCTTTCGGCCAAATGCAAAGTCATGATTGCTCCAGCCATGGATGTTGATATGTGGAAACATGGTTCTACCAAAAAGAATATTGAAAAATTAATAGCACACGGAGATTTAATTATTCCTGTGGAGCATGGCGAACTTGCCAGTGGATTAATTGGAGAAGGCCGTATGGCGGAGCCCGCTCAGATTGTTTCCTATTTAGAAGATTATATAATTAAGTCCCTGCCCTTAAATGGTAAATCTGCATTGGTTACAGCAGGACCTACTTATGAGCCTATAGATCCGGTTCGATTTATTGGAAATCATTCTTCAGGAAAGATGGGCATTTCGATTGCCGATGAGCTAGCAAAGAGAGGTGCTTTTACCACGCTTGTGTTAGGTCCATCCTCTCTCCGACCCCAGTATAAAAATATTAATATCATCTTTGTGAACACTGCAGAAGATATGTTCAAAGCCGTAACCAGCATTCACAAATCTCAAGATATAGTGGTTATGACCGCTGCAGTAGCTGACTACACACCACTACATGTTTCAGATCAAAAAATAAAGAAATCCGATGTTGATTGGAGTGTTCAACTTAAACGAACCATTGATATTGCCGCTTCCATAGGTAAAGAAAAACAACCTAATCAATTGCATATCGGATTTGCCTTGGAAACTCAAAATGAAAAATCTAATGCTACCCAAAAAGTGATAAAGAAAAATTTTGATTTCATTGTGCTGAATTCACTAAATGAACCGGGAGCTGGATTTAAACATGATACAAATAAGGTTTCATTTATCTTTAAGGACAATAAGGAGAAACAATTTGAGTTAAAATCTAAAAAAGAAGTAGCTATTGATATTGTCGACGAGATAGAACTATTATTGCCATGATAAAACACAAATCGATTTACTGGTTAATCCTTCTTTTGATTAGTGCTGTAAATAGCCACTCCCAAGCATTACAAAGTCAAGTCAAGGTAGCTTATCCAAAATTGCAAAAGGCGGATCCCAAAATTTTTAAAACACTAGAAAACCAAATTGTAGATTTTCTAAATGATCAGGCTTGGTCAGAAGACCAGTATGATTCTCAAGAACGCATCGAATGCAATTTTTTATTAACCATTACGGAAGAGCGAGGCAGTAATCAATTCAAAGCAAATCTCTCCGTACAAGCCACCAGGCCTGTTTTTGGCAGTAACTACTACACGCCGATTCTTACTTTTCAAGACAAGGAAGTCAACTTTGAATTTGAGCAATCCAAACCGTTACAATTTACCAAGAATGTTTTTTACGATAATCTTTCGTCCATACTCGCTTTTTATGCCTATGTCATCGTAGGACTGGATTACGATTCTTTTAGTTTATTAGGTGGGGAAGAATATTTTTCGCAAGCTCAAAATATCATAAATACGCTTCCATCAAATTTGACCAATGATCCAGGGTGGACTTCCGTTGGTAAAAACCGAACTCGTTATTGGCTGGTTGAAAACTTGCTAAGTGCCAGGGTTAAACCTTTGCGTCAAGCCTATTACCAATATCACCGCATGGGGTTGGATATGATGCATCAAGATACTGAAGAAGGTAAAAATGTTATGCTTAAATCCGTTGAACAATTCGGTCAGGTGAATAGGAGTTATCCAAATAACACCGTAGTTCCTGCTTTACTTGGAACAAAGTCCAATGAGATTATTGAAGTCTTCAAGCAAGCTGAAAAGAATCAAAAGACCAAGGTGTTTCAGATATTGTCCACCATGGATCCTTCCAATGTCCAAAAGTATAGCGTATTAAGATTCTAGCTTTTTAAACTAAATATTTATCCCGTGAAAAAACTTGCCATCTTTGCTTCCGGCACCGGTAGCAACGCTCAAAAAATTATTGATCATTTTCAGCATCATGATCATATTGAAGTCTCGTTAATCGTAAGTAATAAACCTAAAGCTGGTGTCTTGGAAATTGCCCAAAAAGAAGATATCCCTTTTATTGTTTTATCTAGAGAGTCCTTTTACAAAACCCACCAGTTGGTCAAACAACTCCAGACCAGGCAGATTGATTTTATAATTCTGGCTGGATTTCTCTGGCTAGTTCCTGACTATTTGATTAGGTCTTTTCCAAATAAAATAATTAACATCCATCCAGCTCTCCTGCCAAACTACGGAGGAAAGGGAATGTATGGTATGCATGTCCATGAAGCGGTAAAAAAAAATAAAGAAACAATATCTGGGATTACTATACATTATGTCAATGAAAATTACGATGAAGGCCAAATTATAAAGCAAGTCACCTGCGAGATTAATCCAAATGATTCAGCGCTAGATATTCGCAATAAGGTTTTGGTTTTAGAGCATGATCACTATCCCAGAGTTATTGAAGAATTGATTACTTCACATTCCTTTTAACCAGGATTCAGGTTGAAGAGTAATTTTCTTCAGAAGTGAATTACTTTATCTGCCGACCTCAATTTTTCATATTCCCTTTTTTAAGCGACCACCATTCATATGACATAAATAAGATCAACAGCAAGTATTCTGCCCATAACCATCCAAAACGAACACCGATCATACCATCTTGGTAATGACTATAACTCCAAACACCTACAAAAGACCAAAGGATTGCATATCGGTAAGAAGTAAAAATGGATATACCCAAAGGTACAATGATATACCAGGGATGTACCGTAGTGGCGCACCACAAATAAACGGTAGCAGCAATTAAGATATGCTTAAGCAGTTGGACGGCATCTTCCGGACGTTGTCGATAGGATAGATACAAAATGGTTGCTATAGGTATCAACGTGAGGAGAGGGCCTATATCCGCAATCATATTGTATCCTCGCATTTGAAAACCTATCCACCTAGCTAAATAATATAAACTTGCATTAAACTCAAACGTTTGAAAATAAAGATTGAGGCTTTCTCCAAAATTGTTGATGTGGGTAATACTTATAAAGGGCATCCAATAAAAAAGAATAGCCACAAAAATGATTAGGTAAAAACCCAGAGCCCATCGCCACCCTTTAAATCTCAACCAAAGTGGTAAATACATGAGAGAAGTGAGTTTGCTAGCAATGGAAGAAGCAAGCGCCAGCCCAGCGTAAACCAGACCACCCCGCCTAGTACTTAACCATACACCCCAAATAAGGAAAAAGTATAAAATACCCTCATAATGGGTATTACCCATTATTTCTATAATTACTAATGGATTTAAAGCGTAAAGGAATATCAAAGACCGGGACAAATTAAAATGGGTTAACAATTTATTGATCATCCAAAAAGTGGCTAATTCAAATCCAAATAGTAGAATCTTAATACAAATAATCTGGCCAATAATGGACTGTGCAAAAACCACGGCTAGCAAAAAGGTAAGTTGAGCCAATGGTGGATAGACTGAGAAGTAACCGGATGAATTTAAAAGCGGATAGATTGATTGCAAATAAGGTTTGCTGAGCTCGGGTTCCTCAATAATATTTTCAGGTATCCATGCCAGAGGATTAATCCCTTGTGCTGAAAGATATCCATCCCACAAAAATCGATAAATATCATCGGATAAAGCGGGTGTAGAAAAGATCAAAAGCAGCCGAACACCAATAGCCAATCCGAGCATTAAAGCATATTTGCTGTTTGCAAACTTTTGCCATAAAATAATATAGATCCCAAATAAAAGTGAGAAATCAATCAATATAATTGAAAATTCTTTTTGCCCAACCCCAAATCCCAAATGGGCAATAATCCCGGCAAACAGTATTAAAAAAATGGTAAAAACTAGATTGGAGGAGCGTTGATTATTTGATACTAACATGCTTCATAGAATAATAGAATATCAATCCATACCCCAACATAAGCATTAAATGAAAAACAATGAAAGAAGTATTGCCAGTCTTTATACCTAAAACAATGCTGGCCAAAAAATAAACTGCCAGTAAGCCTTCTATTGCAGTAATCCAAGAAATTCGTTTCACCCGGTATTCTCTTTTCTTAAAATTGTCGGTAACTTTTTTAATATTGAATTTTGGGGTGCGAATGAATGCAGATTTTTTTCCTAACCAACCCTGGATAACAGCAATCGAATTGTGTAAAGACAATCCCATGGAAAGTGAAAGAAATAAAGGGAATAGTACGACAAATTTGAAAAGCATTTTAGGAAAAGGGTAATCCTGCCAAGCCACTTTCACGTTCGCCACATAGTATACAGCGATGATTGAAAGTAGACCTGTCAAACAAAATGCAAAATAAGTGGCATCTATTTTTAATGGCTCCAGAACAAACAAAACCGGTACACTAAACACACCTATCAGAAATACAAATAAAAAGATAGCACTGGCCATGAGATGTAAGGTGGCATGGAATTTCTTAACAAAACTAATTTCAGACTTCCACACGGCTGGTAATATTTTTTTGGCTGTCTCCGCGCCTCCTTTCATCCATCGGTGTTGTTGAGATTTAAGTCCAATCATTTCGGCAGGTAATTCTGCCGGGGATCCGATGTTTTCGAGATACTTTATTTCCCAACCATTCAATTGCGCTCTATAACTTAAGTCCAGGTCTTCGGTAAGTGTATCCGGTTGCCATCCACCGGCATCTTCAATGGTACTTTTTCTCCATATCCCACCAGTACCATTAAATTGTAGCATATATCTTCCTTGTTGACGCCCGGATTGTTCTACAGAAAAATGGACATTAAGTTGAAATGCTTGCAACTCGGTGATCAATGAATAATTAGCATTGATGTGTTCCCATTTAGTTTGAACAACGCCAATTTTAGGATTTTTAAAATAGGGAAGTGTATCCTTTAAAAAGTTCACGGGAGGCAAAAAATCCGCATCAAAAATTGCGATAAAATCACCTTTAGCCGTTAACATCCCATTTTTTAGAGCACCTGCTTTATAGCCACTGCGGTCTATCCGATGAATTAATTGAATATTAAATCCTTGTGATTGATATTCCTTGACTTTTCTTTTTGATATTTCTAAAGTTTCGTCTGTAGAATCATCTAATAATTGAATGTCAAGTTTTGATTTAGGGTAATCAATTTTTACAATATTGTCAATCAACCTTTCCACCACATACATCTCATTAAATACAGGTAATTGTATAGTAACTACCGGTAATTCTTTGGGATAGGTAAGGGTTTCGTCGCTTTCTTGTTTCCTTGATTTATTATATAGATATAATAGATGAAATTGTAACAAGCAAAATATGGTTATGTAGATTAAGGCAATACTATAAATGCTAATAATAATGTAAGCTAATATGTTCAGAAATTCGCTCATATTAATTTAAAAATCGTCCACAATATTTTATGACCAGCCAATAGGGTTCCTTTAATAGTTCCTGAAACTTTCGACACGCCTAGACGCTTGCGATATTTGACAGGGACCTCTTTACACCGGAACTTTTTCTTTGCCGCTTTGACTTGCATCTCTACTGTCCATCCAAACGTTTTATCTTCCATATTCAGTTCCAAGAGTTTATCATATTTGATTGCCCGGAAAGGTCCAAGATCGGTAAACGAATAATTGTAGATCATTTTAATAAGATTCGTTGCTAGCCAATTTCCAAATACTTGCTGAGGCATCATAGCACCTCGTTCCATATCTCCTAATGCACGACTTCCTATAACCAGATCAAACCCATCAAAGATAGGTTGCACAATTTTTGTAATTTCTTCCGGATGATCTGAATAGTCTCCATCCAGGAAAACCACTATATAGGGTTTGTTTTCTTTCTGATCAATATATTCCAACCCTTTGAGACAGGCATTCCCATAACCTTTTTGACCTTGATACACGACCGTAGCACCAGCTTCTTTAGCTACCTCTCCGGTTCGATCCGTACTGGCATTGTTACAAACGATCACTTCCCTCACCAAATCGTTTGGAATGTCCTTAAGGACAAGGCCAATGGATTGCTCCTCATTATAAGCGGGAATGATGACGTCTATGCTCTTCAAAACATCTATATTTTTTTAGAAGTAGGGCAAAGTTACATTTTTCAATTTCGCTGGAATGTAAATATTAGGACTTCAATCATAAGTTTTTGATTTATGATTCAAGAGTAAGGTTAGATAGATTATCACTGAGCTCAATATTCATAACACCCGATATCCGGTGTAGTGAGGTCTCGTTCTTTTCCTTCAATATCAACTTTAATATTTGATAATGGGAGCGCCCGATTTTCAGCAATTGATAGTGAATCTAGGTGATAATCATTTTCATCAATACTCTCAAACAGCAGGTCATCAAAATTTTTATTCTCTACACAGTCTTTGCAAATTTCGAAAAACTTGGGAAATTGGTTTTCGTCAAGCAGCTCATCCACCCTTACTAAACAATTCCGAAAAGAGACTTCAAAAGAGAATAAATCCGTACTACTGCTTGCATCAATAAGTGATATTTCGTCTGCGTCCGAACCGGTAAATATGCAATTCCTCATATTGGCATTTAGTCTATAAAGATCACCTGTAGAACATTCCGGATCGCGACATATGAAATTATCCATGTAGAGTGATTCATTTCCATTTCCATAATTGGCTACGGTTACATAATCAAAATTATAATCTCCTCCATAACGCAGGATCACGCCTATCCCATTGTTGCTATGCAATAAACTATTTTGCACGTTCATTTTTGCATGAATACCAATGATGCCACTACTGGCTGTATTAAAGATCTGGCAGTTTTTCACATCCAATGACCCAGCGCTGTCCACTCTTACGCCGACAATAGAGTTTTTAATAGTCGTATGATTAATTTGGCTTCCTTTACTAGCTGCTCCTATCCTGATGCCTCCCCATTGGCCTTCTTGATCCAGAAATTCTTCCTCTAATCGATCTCCCTGAATAACAACTGGTTTTTCCTGGGTACCATCAATGAGCAATTTACCATGTTGAAGGATCCAAAGAATACCGTCATCATATATTCCAAATTCATTTTTTGCAATACCTCCATGAACATAAATCTGAGTACCCTCCGGAATTCTTAATGTGCAACTATCTACTAATAACAATCCATAAATAACATAGGGTTTGGGATCATCCCATACTTCCTCATTTAGATCGCAAGATAGAATCGCTATTTTACCGTTAAAAGTATTATTGGGTATATAATTTGCATTCTGACCCCACGCTTCCAATACTAAATGTTGTGATTGCCCATTCGTGACTAAGTGAATCCGCTCGTTAATTACAAAAGGACTAAGCGATAAAGGTTGGTCTGGATCTACAGTTACTTCCACGAAGATCCAAATACTATCTTTTGCCCATATCTCAATATCTTCTGCTATCCCATTTTTATAGGTAACGCCATCGACATTAAAACGAAATCTGGATTGGCTTCCTGCCTCCAATTCAATCTTGGAGACAATAATTGGTAGGTCATAGGGGTTTACAAGTCTGAATGATCGGGTAGCTGAGCCCACAGTCGTAAATACGGTATCGAAGGTAAGTGTATCCGTTGAAAACTTTATCCTTGAAGATGTATCCGTAATAAATTTTTCTTTAAAACAGGAATTAAAAAAAAGTAGAACCGACCCGGCAAAAATCAAATAATAAAAATAGAACAATCTTCCTTTCATATCGCATCGTAAAGTTACATATTGCTTCCTGAATTTATACACAATACAACGGTGGAAAACACGAAAAAGGTATATTTCGCGTATCAAGTGGCATATTGGCGTATTGGCGTATTGTCATATTGATGTCTTGCGTGTTTGCGTATTAGCGTATTGGTATTTTGACGGATAGCGGATAGCGGTTTATTTTCTTTTAAAATTTGGTTGAATGGTGATGGTAGTAAGTATGATCAAACCAATAACAAAAAATATTCCTAAGATCAGAACACTATTTCGCATATTCCCAGTGATCTGTTCGGCAAGTCCAAAAAAAAATGCTCCGGCAACGATCGAAACTTTGAACAATACATCATAGAAACTAAAATAACTTGTGGTGTCCGTAGTTTGACCTTCTAATAATTTAGCGTAAGTGGATCTGGAGAGTGATTGGATACCACCTAAAACTAATCCTACCAATCCAGCAATAAGATAAAAATGGATGCTTTGCACAACAAAAAACGCACCAATGCAAATGATAATCCAGATGATCAACTGTGTGACAAGAGAAAATTTATTCCCTTTGATTTTGGATAAATAAGCAAAATAATAGGCTCCTAATACAGCCACAATCTGTATAATAAGAATCGTCATGATCAGCTGGGAAGTTTCAAAATTCAATTCTTTGCTAGCAAATATAGAAGCAAGATAGATTACGGTCTGAACACCTGCACTGTAAAAGAAAAATGCGATTAAGAACCTGATAATAGTAGACTCCCGTTTAATAATGTGCCAAACAGATAGGAATTCTTGGAAGCCACGTTTGACCCACTGGGTAGAACTAGCCATGATGGGTTGATCTTTTGGTAACCTTCGAAAAGTAATTTGAGCGAAGCCAATCCACCAAAAACCGACCAGTGCAAAGGCAATTCTGGAGGGCAACGTTGAAGAGGTAATTCCAAACCATTCCGGTTTTTGGATCATGATCAAGCAAAATAAGAGTAAAATGACACTGCCTATATAACCATAAGCAAAGCCTTTGGCACTCACCTGGTCATAATTATCCTCCGTAGCAATTTCGGGTAAGTAGGCATTATAGAACACAATACCTCCAGCTGCGCCAATAGTAGCAAATGCAAACCCTAGGGTTCCTAATCCAATAAGGCTCGAAGAAGAAAAGAAAAATAAAGTCATACAAGCCAGCGAACCCAGCCAGGTAAACGCTTTTAAAAAAAATTTCTTGCGTCCACTATAATCAGCCATTCCAGATAATATGGGCGACAACAAAGCGATGATTATGTAGGAACTCGATACAACATAGGAATATAATGCACTGTTACTCAAAGTAATACCCAAAATATTTACCGTATCTTCTGTAATACTTAGATAATAAATGGGAAATACGGCAGTCGAGATAACTAAAAAATATACTGAATTGGCCCAATCAAAAAAAGCCCATCCATTTATTACTTTTTTATCATTCAGTTTGATCCCATCCATACAAAGTTTCAATTTTGGGAAAATTACTCCTATTTTTAGACTCCACAAAGGAATCGTCTATAATGTAAGTAAAGCCCCCTCAAGATTATAGAAGACACATAATCATTTAATTTCATTCATGAATCTTTTAATATTATCAAGAAACCCAGCGCTTTACTCTACTCAAAGTCTAATTGTAGCTGCAAGAAAAAGAGGGCATTTTGTTAGAGTGGTTGACCATATCTATTGCGATCTTATGATCGAAAACAGTCTGAATGAAGTGTTTTACAACAATGTACCACTCCGAAATTTTGATGCGATTATACCTAGGATAGGGAGTACAGCTACCGATTATGGAGCAGCAGTTATCAGACAATTTGAAGCACAACATGTATACACTACACTCACTTCGCAAGCCTTATTAAAAGCCAGAAATAAACTTACTTGTCTTCAGCTGCTGGCAGCCCATGGAATCAGTGTGCCAAAAACTTTGCTTACCAACAACATGTTAGTACTACCACATATGCTCGAACGATTAGGAAATAATCCAATAGTCATAAAATTGATTAACAGTACGCAGGGAATTGGAGTAATACTATCAGAAAGTAAAAAAAATGCTGAAACGACTATTGAAGCTTTGCAAAAACTAAAAGAAAAATTTATTATTCAAAAATATATTAAAGAAGCACAGGGTGCCGATATTAGAATATTTGTAGTAGATGGAGAGATCGTTGCTTCTATGAAAAGACAAGCCAAACCTGGTGAATTCAGATCCAACCTGCACCGAGGTGCCTCCAGTATTAAAATCACCCCTACTAAAGAAGAAATGAAAGTTGCCTTTAAAGCGGTTAAGCTTTTAGGACTCCAAGTAGCCGGAGTAGATATACTGAGGTCAAAAGATGGTCCGCTAGTCTTGGAGGTGAACGCATCACCCGGCTTAGAAGGGATTGAAGGAACCACTGGTGTTGATATTGCCGCAAAAATAATTGAATTGACTGAACGGCAGGTAACCAAATAGCCGATGAGGGTAGATTTTGAACAAAAAAATATTACTATTTTAAATCAGACTATAGAACCTGGTCAAAGTACTACAGTCAAAATGAATGTGGGAAGGCTTCCCTCAGATACCCCTTTATCCATTAATGCGCATGTTTTCCGAAGTGAAAACCCAGGCCCCACCATTTTGATTTCCGCTGGTGTCCACGGTGATGAAATTAACGGGATCGAGATTGTTAGATCGGCCGTATACGAAGGCCTTTTTTCAAACTTGAAATGTGGTTCGGTTATAGCTATTCCACTCGTAAATGTTTATGGATTCATTAATTTTTCAAGAGATGTACCCGATGGTAAAGATGTAAACCGAAGTTTCCCAGGAGCACTTAAAGGTTCATTAGCTGCTCAAGTGGCCCGTGTACTCACAAAACATGTATTGCCTTTCGTAGATCTGGGAATCGATTATCATACCGGAGGTAGTAGTTTATATAATCATCCTCAATTAAGATATTCAAAAAGAACAGAAGGAGTTTCGGAGCTTGCGAAAATATTCGCACCTCCGTACATAATTCAAAAACCTTTAATTGCTAAATCACTTAGAAAAGTGGCACACGATATGAAAATTCCTATTTTGGTTTTTGAAGCCGGTGAATCTCTCCGGTTGGATGGATACGCTATTCAAATGGGTAAAAATGGTATGCTTCGAACTTTACAGCACTTTGGAATGATCGATTATGCTTCTTCTGCGCTCCACACAGTCACACATATTACGAAGTCCAGCTGGATTCGAGCAGCACATTCCGGACTTTTTATGTGGACCAAAAGATCCGGTTCCTACGTTTCAAAAGGCGAGCCTATGGGATTCTATCGGGACCGGGATGGATTAAAACAACGCCGTGTCTATGCGAAAAAGTCTGGCTATATTATTGGCCATAATAACGCTCCTGTAGTTAATCAAGGGGATGCTTTATTTCACATAGGCTTTGAATGGGAGAAAATCTAATTATTTCTACTATTTTTAATTTATAATGGGGCAAACCAAAATCAAATCCATCCTTACTTTGTTTCTTACGACCATCGTGATCGTGTGGTCATGCGATAATTCTTCCAAGGACGCTACCTTGTCTTCGCCATTGTTCTCTAATCGGACCAGCACCTCAGCATGGGATTCACTAATTAATATTGTAAACAAATCTGCCGACCGAAACCGATATGTATGGCAAAAACCGGATCTGGTGCTTGATTATTTAGGAGATATTGAAGGTCAAACCATAGCTGATATTGGAGCTGGTTCCGGATATTTTACGTTATTGATACCCCAAAGAGGTGCCAAAGCGATTGCAATCGACATCGATTCAAATGCTCTTAATGGTATTGATGAGACCATGCATCTTCCTAATTATCCTGCTGAACTTAGAAAAAATATTGAGTTGAGACTGGTGCAAGAAGACGATCCAAATCTAAAAACTGAGGAAGTAGACGTGGTTATGATCATCAATACGATTACTTATATTCAAGATAGATCCGATTATTTAGCTAAAGTCATGGCCGGAATAAAGCCTGGGGGGAAAATATTAATTGTTGATTTCAAAACGCGCCGCATCCCACTTAATATTCCGCGAGATCAGCGATTGCCTTTATATCAAATTGAGGAGGAATTATTCCAAGCTGGCTTTACCAATATAATAGCCGATGATTGTTCGCTTGCCTATCAATATCTAATTATCGGCGAGAAGAAATAATTAAAAATCGCTCTAGACAAGCGCCTTACACAAAAATGTTTGCCTCTTTTAGGATTGACAATTAACCGAACATTCGATTGACGAACATTCGAATCTTGATCCTCGTCCTTCATTGGTTCGAGTATTCAGCATTTAGAAATTCCTTATTTATTTTTAAGACAGCGTATCGCCAGGCCAATTCTTTTATCCGTAAAAAATTCTTCAGATTCTGTGTTATAATAATTTAATTCCCGGTAAAGGCCATTCGTCGCCGATCCATAGGTGCTCCAACAATTGCCATACTCGCCAAAACCATATGTGGATCCATTATAATTGCGAGCCCCTCCTCCCAATCCTGTAAATCCGCTAGCATTTGAAGCACCGTCATTTGGATTTAACCAATGAAGCGTACCTGTTTCTTTCATTTTACCTCCTGCTCCATTTGGGCCACCTAAGAAATTTACCAATACATCCCAATCATCTCTAGTAGGAACATGCCAGCCCATCGGACAGACGTTTTTAGGATCTGCAGCTGCAAACCAGTTGTATAATTTACCAAACGGAATTTCATCCTCCGCTTCACTATGGTACCAACAATAGGCGCCAATAGCTAATCCTGACCAGATAATACTCTCTTCTACGTAAGGTATGGCATCACCATTGGAATATCTGGTGGTCCGCAAATTTTCTGCCATCCAGACTTGAGTATCTATTCGTACAGTATGATAGACATGCCCATCTATATCTGTGATGGTTGATTCTATTTGAAATTTAGTTAAGGAGACCCACGTAAATCCATTCCAGCCCTCAAAGTCTTTTCCAGTCCAGCGGATCGTTCCAGGTTCAATTGGATATTCATTAACGTCACCGATTTGAATAGCCCCTTCTACTTGCATCTTAACATTTTGACTAGTCACAGGTAGCGTATACGTTAAGAAGATCAAAAATAAGGTGATCAAAATTTTCATTGTTCAATGTTTTTGATTTGAAGTGCTCAGAAATGACCTCTAATTTCAAACCTTTATCACAACACCTTGCTTTCACTTTGACTGGTGATGAAAAAAATCGAATATTAGTAGATTTGAATCGAATGTGAAAAATAAATCTTGCAGAGATTAATATCCTTATAATGCAATGAGTATCCAATGAGGGAAGTCAAATGAGGTTGTGATCTTTGTCACATGATACATTCTTGGCACCTAATTGGTCAATGGCTAGAGGTCAAGTCAAAAGAGGTGTTAACCGTTAACACGGTTATTTATATCCAAGATAGAAAGGATTATTATTGTTTGACTACTTTCAATATTTCACTGGAATCTCCGATCTGTAACTTAATAAAATAGATACCTGCGGGTAATACTTGTGCAACCCGTATTGGTTCGCTATAAGATCCATGCTCTCTAAATTGACCAGTCAATAAAGTTTGCACCCTTCATGCCATTTGCATAATACGATTCAGCTCTAATGAATTGATAGGATGAAACAGAATAACTCAAAGTTATATTTTCTTTAAAAGGGACTGGTGTAGCGTTTGCAGTGAAACCGTTAGCTGGAATTAGCACACTGGTCGTAGATTGACTTGATATATATTTGGCGACAAACATACCAGCGTATTCTCCGCCAACAACAATCATATTTTCCTGCTCATCTAAGGACATGGCTTCAATGTACAATGGGGAAACATCTACAATTCCATCATTAACAAAGGACGAATCGGGGGATCCATTGGATATCAATCCAATGATCACCCGGTCACCAGCAGCTAGGATGGAATTATTTTCGAGCACAATTAGTGAGTACATGACAGAACTCCTGCAAAACTTCCAAAGAATGAATTGTTGTGGCCAGATGTATTGAGTAGTCCGGTATTCGAACCTACAAAAGTGTTATTCCTATTAATGGTAAAATCCGTATTTATTCCGGCATTTGGTCCTATATTAATGGTGGTTCCGTCGTTCATATGCGACAGGTCCAAATTACCAAGAATAAGACTGTGACCTTCGACGTCTAAGTGTTGCGCATTAAGCAAATGAATGAAACAAGCAAGTAGTATTAACATTGAAATTGGCCTTCGAAATATATTGTTTTTGATAATATAGTTTGTTAAAGTAAATTATTCATAGTCCACCTAGAATTTTCGAGCAGCACGGACATATGTGGGAAACGACTTTGGAGCGTTAAATTGTGCACCATCATCGAACCATTGCATAAAAGCAGTAACGCCATCATACTGGGATGAAGTCCAGTATCGTTCCGTGGGAAAATTGCCCAGATTATCTGGATCTGAAAGCCCCATATTCACTCCATTCCCATCAGAGTCGGCCAGGTTGATCCACATCAAATTCAATTCATCTTGAGAGGGAAGAAACCAGTCGTCATATCCGTTTAAAACCAGATCTGTACAAATATCAGCGGCAATGTCAGGAGTAGGGCATGCAGTAACGATGTCTATGGTATTTTGAGCTCCGGAACCTAAGGTATCAAAGAATAGTAGCGTGTCTCCGATACAACCCCACTCGGCATCAATGCTCTGATCTTCCTCTGCACTTACCATGCCCGTTCCATCGGATTTCAAATAGAATATCAACCCACCCTGATATCTTTTGCCGTAAAAATCAAGGATGGCTGCCCCCCGGTTAAGTAAATTCAAGGGCGTTTCGCCTGCATCCAGCAGGGTTTGAAGGCCATTGGGCAGATTGAGAAAATAAGTTATCATCAAGTCGGTAAGACTTTTTTCAGATAAGGTTCCATCATTTTCCCGCATTACTATTTTGTCGCTTTGAGCAATTGGATTCATATTATTGACTTGGACATACCCATCATCATTAATTTCAAAGGGGACACTCAAAGGATTAAGGTTTGTACCTATAGAAAATTTTATCCCAAGAGTCCCATGCAATTCCAGCATATCCGAATCAGTAGGAGGCTGGTTGTTCCAACCATACTCAGCGATATAGGCTTCAATCCCACCATCCGCTATATCATCTCCAAATATTAATCTGGTACCAGCTCCATATTCCCCTATACCATATAAGTGCAAGGTTGCTTCAGGATCTTTGTTTCCCGGCAACCCAATCCCGGAATTAAAAACTTGGCTGTTTGCCAAATCACATGTTATTAGTAAGAATATTAAAACGCGGAGTATAGTAATAATCTGTCTCATAATTTTAGATGATTAAAGAATTAATTTTCCAAATATTAAATGAATTCAAAAACCTACTGAATCGTAAAACATAAAAGAATGACATTAAAAACCATTTGATTCCAGCAGCATTTTTTCAATCGAATCTATTTTTTGATTTAATCTATTTACTTCTTCTTTCAGGTCTTGGATTATTTCATGCTGTTCTTTAATAGCTTGAATAGCTAGTACCCCAAATCTTCCGTATTCAACACTCAAGTAATCACTGCCTTCCATCTGATGAACCAGCGTAGGAAAAATAGCCTGCAGGTCTTGCGCAATCACACCAAAAGTTCGATACCTTTTATCTATACCCTTATAATTATAGTAGGTAGGAGTTATTTTAAGAATATTTGGTAAGATTGATTTCATGGACTCGATATTTTCTTTCAATCTTACATCCGAGGGGAAAGACTGGCCAAAATTACCTGCTTGATCAAATTCAAAAGTAGCAACTGCACCGGTTCCGTTATAAAACTTCATATATCCACCCAAGTCATTGGAACTAAATTCTGTTCTGCGTTGTCCCCCGGCCAGGGTCAAGAGTAAACCTTCTTTACGATCACTTATAGTCATCTCTGCCGTATTTTGACCTTGATCATCATGCACCACTATCCGTCCAAAATCAGGAAGACCTAAACGGGAGGCAAGGGTAATATTCTCAAAACCATTGGATCCCCACAATTCTAATAGGCCATGTTTACCAGCACCCCCAATATTTGAGATGGTGAGATGGCCTTTTTCCACACCCTCATCATCGCTGATTCCTAAATGCCCAAAATTGCCTGCTCCAGAAAACGGATGAGCCCCAAGTTGAACGTTAAGGCTTGAATTTTCTCCTCCTATTAAAAGTCGATCTTTGGATAGTGTAGTACCGTAATAACTATCCCATGGATAAAGAATTAATGGAATACTCGCAGGTCCCATATACAGTTGACCTTCAGAAAGCTCTGACCTTCTATTGGTTAGAGCATTATGCAAAAGTATGCTATATCCTTTTCCATCTACGGTACTTGTACCTATTATAGCGCCTTCATTAATACCGATTTTAACTGGGCCCGGATAATTTAAATTACTATCAGCGTCCATACCTGGAACAAGATTCCAATAGGTATCTCCAGTCACTCCAGGTTCTCCTTTGTCCCCCTTGGGGCCTGGAGGTCCTATTGCACCATCGTCCCCTTTGGGCCCCGGTAATCCGGTATCTCCTTGATCCCCTTTGGGTCCGCGGAAAGGACCAAAAAGAAACCATTTGTCTCCCTGCCACACATGCCCCAGACCCGATTTGACATCAACGAATATATCTCCTTCTTCACCATTATAATCCTTTGGTAGCGAATCCGCACTACCTACAAAGCCATAGATCCTGATGCTCTTTCCATCTTCTCCTTTTTCACCTGGATCACCTTTATCCCCTTTTAAACCTTGTAACCCCTGATCTCCTTTTAATCCCTGTGGACCTGGGACTCCTGGATCACCCTGATCTCCTTTTAATCCTTGTGGACCTGGGACTCCTGGATCACCCTGATCTCCTTTTAATCCTTGTGGACCCCTAGGGCCTTCTGGTGCATTAAGAGCATACATGGCCACTGGAACCGGCCGGATCATGTCTGTGCCAAAATCTATAAAACTGCCCGTCATATCTTCATCTAATCTAACTTTAAGAAAGTAATTACTCCGGCGAAAATTAAGTGAATCCAAACTGCCAGTCTGATTGACTCCCTGCCCAACAATGAGGGATAAAGTACCAAATGGATTGGTAGTTATTTCGTGAAGCTCTTGAAAGACCATTGGTCCGCTCGCCGTGGTTTGATGCAACGATAATTGTAATCGCACAGCCTGGCTTGGTAATACCTCTCCTGCGGCATTACGAAGAATGGCTTGGTAATTAAACCCCATCTGTCCTGAAGCGGATGGAATGAATAAAATAATATTTATACTAAATAGGAGGGATAGTGTAGAATAAATCTTAACGATGTGATTTCTTTGAATAATCATAATTACTCTATTTAATAATTAAGTAAGTGCCTCGATCCGGTGTATTGGTGTAGTAGGAAATGATGTATGTTCCAGCTGGTAGTTGTGACATATTTAGCACTGTTTTATTATCAATCAACTTCTTGGTTAATAGCGACCGCCCATGCATGTCACGAATATGAATAAAAAGTGGATCAGGAAAATTTTGTTGAATATTGATTTGACCAGAGAATGGATTAGGATAAACATCGAATGAGAAATCTGAAAACTCATCCACAATGGTGCTGATAATTTGCAACTTTCCCTGTAGGAATCCACTATTCAGCTCTTGGGATATGCTTTGAAAATCGCTAACGATAGTTTCTCCCAGAACCCATTCCCCTTTCAAATCTTGGGAATGGTAAGCATTGGGAATGACAGATCGGTCAACCTCTTGACTAAAGATTAATGTGGGATTGGCGATCAACGACACAAGAATCAAATAGGAAAATGAAATTCGATAAATCATAGATCAAAATTTTAAATAGCAGTCAATCGTATGTAATCCTGCAACCTTAATCACCTATCCTGGGCTAAACCCAGATGGGCTTCAATTTTAGATAGCCTGTCTCTAAGCAAAACCATCTCTGCATTCTTTTCCTCAATAATAGTCTGTTGTTCCTGTATCGCTTTAATGGCTAACACTGCAAAGTTGTCGTAGGCCAATCCCTTCAACCCTTCCTTTGTTGAAACGAAATCAGGAAATAAACTCTCCACCTCCTGGGCAATGAATCCCCAAGAATGAAGTTTAGCATCAGCATGTGATCTATGCTTGTAGGTTACAGGATTCAGCTTTTTGACCAGGTCTAGGACACCGTGTATGGGATGAATGTCTTGTTTTACTCTTTGGTCCGAAGATTTGTTATAATTCCCATCCGTGTCTGAAATCCAGACCTTCAAGGTATCATTATAAGCAAGTGCATAGTCATTGTTGTTATCAATTAATGTGGTCCAATGATTGGAATTGGAGGCATGCTCCAGTCGAATGCCAGTACTTCCACCATATACATTCAAAGTATGCGCCTGTTTAATATGAAGATCGCTATGTGGGTTTAGCACCCTGATACCCAAATGGCCAAAATCGCTGAGCGTAAGACTCACCTCATACCCAAACGGCTTGTCAATATTCCTAATTCTATAAAAACTATCTCCTGCATATGCATCCCATCGACTAATTCCGTTTGGAGTAAAATGTATCCACCCTGGACCTTGCCCACTAGGCGTGCCCGCTATTAGACTTCCTCCCGCATCAAAATCAATATCCAATGGACCATCCGGCGTTCTAGTATTAATTCCGATTCTCTTATTATATCTATCCATGAACAACACATCATTTCCCAGGCTGACATCACCGCCATAATAGTTCAACTCCAACCGACTGTATAAGTGTGAATTTTTAGCTTGGATGTCATCGCGATCAATGGCTATATGAAGGCTATTAGGAGTACCTAGCTGAGCGTATCCTCCGTTTAGACTATTCACTCCATTTCCCTGCTCAACCGTTAGGCCAGGTTGTGCAATTAACAAAGAAGATTGATAAATGAACAGACCAATTAATCCTAAGTAAATTTTTAAGTTGAAAAGATCTTTCACAATAATTTCTTTTTAATTAAGAAAAAAATATTCTCAAAAAAACATTTAGGTTCTGAAGTCAACAACCACTTTACTCAAGGCACCATATTGTATTCAAAAGCCCACCGCACTATGCGACCCACATTTCC
>JAHEJC010000408.1 GCA_024639065.1 Lewinellaceae bacterium
AAGCAAATATTTCAGGAAAATTGAGAATACGTAATCTTAGAGCTTACTCCTGGATATCCGGTTTTTTTAGACGGTATCACATCAATTTTAAGGCTTTACAAAATCTGTCGTTCGTTGGAGAAATCACCGAAATTTGATCGGTATTTTGACTTTGATTTCTGAAAGCAGTAGCAGATTATAACAACAATCCTGCAACTACAATATATAGTGGTGCACTGGGGTTTATTCTTGGTATTGTTGAGCGTTAGACAGCTGTCTAAACTCAAAATTAGGATAATAATCCTTCACTTCCAGAATTGATGGATGAAAATCCTTTCTGGGGTGCATTGCATCAATCAGTGTTTTGTTTTAGCTTCACTGTCATAACTATTCAATGATAGACATGGTCCAGAAAAGCTTAACGGTAGCAATAGCGGTTTTGTTCCGCCCTCCTTGGCCGTAATTATTTCTTTTCTGCTGAGTTAATTGTCATCTATAAAATGCTCGATCAAAGTCTGGCTGATCGTAAGAAAAAGTTCTGGGCAATGTTTCTTCATAAATACCAAGTTTTTCGGCCATGCCTTTCAGCATTCTAACCGCCAATAGCTTTTTACCTTTAAATTTACCCAATGTGTTATAAACTTTAACAATACTATCACCAACTCCAACCGGACAACCACTAATTTTGACGGCTTTATCGCAATCCGAATTGTTCTTAACCGCGCAGTTTCCTAGCAGGAAAACCAGTTTCGACTCCTCAAGGGGGTGAACTTTATCACCCATCAAAAATTCAATATTATTAAAATATGAACCTTTGTAGTCCTTTAAAAAAACACCCAAAAAGGCATCCGACATAATTGCGCAATTAGTACAAAGCGTGTTCCCAGGCCATTGAAAAGTAGCCCCTTTTATATCGTAATCCGCCATAATTTGTTCTGCTTTCATCATCCGCCATTCAAGGGGAAAGATCACATCGTCGACGCTTTCACCTTTTATTTCTATATCTTCAAGGCTGGAAGATTGGCCGGTCAAAGCTCCGTATTGGGTTAAGTATTCTACGGTAAGAGGATCTATTCCCAAGCAGGTTGCACCAACAATATCACCTGAAAAGGCATCCCGGCTTGCTATAATCAAATTGGTGCGATATGCACGTCCGGATGTAGAAGGACCCCTCTCAAGAGAATAAACACCATCAATAACACTTAACTTTGGTTTTAGAACAGTATTTAGGCGAGCGATCATTTCCTCCAGACCGGTTTTATGAAATTTCATCTTCGAGCTTTGCTTTAAACAGCCTTTCAGATTTTTTAGGCTCAACGAAACGGTAGTTTGCACATGTGTTTTTAGAACAGGAACATTTATTAAAAAATCATTTTCCAAAGACTCCCTGGCCAGTTTTACTTTAGTTGGGCCAAGATCGACGCTCCTGAATTCGCTTTTATTGAAATCCACAAGTTTGACCCCATATTTTTCTGCCACTCTGGTGAGCCCGGTACTTTTGAAACCATTTAGGGTGCTCAATTCTAATTCTTTGTGAAAAGGGGAACCCTCACCAATGGTAATATCATTGCAACCATATTCACTCAGAAGAATAATGATATCCTCAATAACCCTGGTAGTAGTTACAACGCCGTATAAAGGTATCTTTTTCCTGCGAGAAGCCATCACAATATTGGGTTTAATAAGTATTTTATCGTTTGCCTTCAGCTCCTTAAAACCATCACACAATTCCAAAGCATTTCTTATGGTCTCATTGTTTTCCCGATATCTAACAATGGAAACAGATTGCTTGGTCATTTCCTTTTCCCTCCAGTTAAATAACGTACTTTCATCACCCTTGATAACCCTGGAGCCGGTAATTTTTGTTCATACAATTTCACAAGCTTAAGCTCCAATGCTAAAATGATATAATGGTAAAATTTTGTAACCAGACTTTTGGTTTATATTCTGGTAAAATCGCCCATAGCTGTTAACCATACAATGAGAGGTGCTCAAAGTTAAGTATACTTGTATTATTGTAAAATATTTTCGAACTCAAGAATATAATAACTTGTGTGATCCGTACCAGAAAATTATGGAAACCACAATATGTAGGCTTTTCAGTGTGGATGTTAAAGTGTGATATGTTCTGGGATTTAAAATGAAAAGCAAGAATTACCCCGGCGGTGATAAATTGAGATAACCACGGTTCGGGCAAAGTTGTGATATGCTCTAAAACTGTCTCAACTTGACGGTTGTCCGATTACATGTACCCTGCCATAACATGTAATTCGATAATCATCGAAATCTATGGTGATATATTTCGATTATCACGCGGGTTTGAGTACTGTCAAACGCTGGAATACATAAACAGAAAGCAGTATTTTGGCCTACCAAGTAAGGAACCACCACGATCACAAGTTTTTTAAGCCAGTCAAAATTCCAGCAATCTGGATTAAAAAATAAATATAATCACCGATTAGTTACTGCTGCCGCAGGATGAAAAAATAACCGGATAGCATTTTCATCGACCAACTCCACACTTCCCAATGACACCGAATAGGCTTGATAGACAATTAAGCCATAAAGCTGGTTATCTGGACTCCATATCCCATGGACTCTTGAAGTACCATCAGGATAGTCTCCAGGCAGCTCGAAATCGCCATCACTCGTCGTATTGGCTTTTAAAATCTCCTGCCACATTTCTTGATCTTTAACCTTACGCCAGTTGTTACCAGCCAAAATTGTCCTATCGTCATTTTTCCAATCAAAAATGATAACTGCTAATTGAGCATTTCGATAGACAAGCCATATGGTGTAATCAGACCAGCTATCGATCAGCTCCCTTTGGGTTTCCTTTGATTCGCTTTCTGTCTGTGGCTTAGATTTCCCATAGGTTCCCGAGCATCCCATGATTAAAACGAGTATTAGAGAACCAAACAATATGATGGGATTCAAGGAAACAGGGCCATGTATAGCATTCATAAGTTCTTCCTTGATTTAAGGTTGAATCATTTATCAACGAATTGTCCGGATACTCTCAGATATCAACTGAGAGATCAACCCTTTAGCCATGGTAAAATCTGCCTCAATTTCAACCCGATAATTTTCAACCTAAATTTATTTTAGACTTAATCGCAAATTTAGGATTTTTCCATAATTGGGAGTGGAATATGAAAAAAGTGATAATCGCCGAGCTTCATAATTTAGGACGATATTAGACAAACCCATTCTGATATATCTCAGCTCATGGACCTTCTTGTCTTGCTGCCAAAGATATTAAGAAACCGATTAATTGATTTCGCGCCTGACCTTTACTGTCTTCGCGCGGGCATTCTCGATCAGTTTAGGTATGGCTGCGAAGTTGATATCTCTGTTTCATCTCGGGTTCTTCATCTTGCCTGGATAAATCTTTTAATTTCTTTCGCTCTATAATGAACGTTTTCGAAAGTCCAATTCTTGATGTGACGATTGAATGAATAAAAAAACTGGGCTTCACTAGTGCCCATCAGAGTCGTATTTTACCAATATTCTATGAACATTTTGTTACAGTTTTATATCGTACTTTTCATATTTTTTTGGTTTTTTTTGGTATTTATTTTTATATCTTTCTGAATTTATTGCTACTTTGTCGTTTTATCCGTAATGGCATGCCTCTTGCTCACTAAAAATACTACCTGATCAATAATTCGAAGACTTCTTTTATGCTTTTGTCATTGTGTTTTCTTGAAATTAGAAAACCAATAATGATCAGGTCTTCTTCTGCCATGGGGCGGACCGTGTTGTTCGCCCCTTTTTGGGGATATTCAGTTTGTATTTTAGTTTTATCCACCAACTGAGAGATCTCTGGCTTTGTGAGGCTATTATAGGGGATCAAAGATCTCTATAATTGGCATCTTGAATCAAAAGAATAGGTTATGGTACAAATTATGAAAAAATTGGTATTCCCTAATCCGAAATTCAGAATTGTTTGCCGGCATGATAAATTTATTCCGCAGGAATTTTTTGGGATTTGGAAAGTTGGAATCTATTGTGATATTGCCAAAGAGTTTAATAACTCGGAGTACTATCCGTTCCAATTTGAACACGAAAATATTGCTGAAGCAGAATTAGTTATCGAGAAAAGAAAACGACAATTTAAGAATAAGAAAAAAATTGTTAAAGAATATAGGGAGGCTTAACATGGGTGCATTTTGGAATTCACATGGTGGTATGATTATGAACGACAAAAGGCTTTCAAAAAAAGAAGTGGTTCTGCTAAAGCGGGCATGGTCAAAGCAATTCCGGTCTTTTGACGTGTTTTACGTTGGGTGGTGGAGAAAAACCAAGAGGATTATGGCATCCTTTTTCAACTGAAAAATAAATCGCTTTTAATGCCATCTTTTGAAAAAACAACTAGCTCAAAGTTTATTGCCCGGATAAAATCAGATTTAAGGAATACCGCCAAAGGTGATTTTAAGATGTCCAAGTGAACAGTTTTTGTTTGGTTCTATCGTAGACTTGTTTTACGATTTTCCCCCTAAATGACTCCTTCATTAAATCCTTCTCCTGGTCTAAAACCCAATTTCGGATTTGAAGATCTCTAGCGCATTCCTTAATTACGGATGTAGTTACTTTTTTTAGACCCGTTGAAAACCCTATCATCAAAGCATGATCACAAATCGAATTAATAACCCTCGGTATGCCGCCTGAAATTTGATATATTTTGCCAATTGCACCTGAATTGAATATATTTTTTTCTGCTCCTGCAATTTTCAACCGATGCTTTATGTATTCATCAGATTCAGATTTGGTCAATGATCGGAGATGGCATATTATAGAATCCTTTTGCTTTATACCCTTTGGTTCGATTTTATCCACTAATTCAACCAATGAATTTTGTCCGACCAAAATTATATTTATCAGATGTTCATTATCCCTTTTTATTTTTGCCAAAAGATTTAAATCGATTAGCAGACATTTATCTGACAGATGCGCCTCATCCATGATAATGAGCAACCTTTTTGGGCTTTTAGAGTACTCCTCATCTATATACCTAAATAAAGAACGCTTATCTTCAAATCCCTGGGACAGGTTAAATGAATCAGCAAGGAATAGCAGGAAATCCCTAATATCAAGATCTGAATCGTTTATCTCTACGATTTTGAATTGATGTTCAAGAATCCCTGCCAGGTACTTGACAAGGAGGGTTTTGCCGACACCAATATCACCGGTTAATAACGTGAAACCGTCCCCTTTTTCGATCCCGAACTTTAAAATCGCAATTGCCTCTGCATGCTGTTCGCCAAACCAAAAATAATGTGGGTTGGCGGTATCCTGAAAAGGATTCTCTTTTAGGCTGTAATATGGAAGGTATAGCATATTTATAGGGTGTTCTCTATTTCGGAAAATCGATACTTCGATATATTAGTTTTTTTAGTAGTGCTAATTATGCTTATCGGTAACCTTCCTAAAATTCTAAAGCCTTATGTTCTGGTTGCAGTAAAGCCGACCAAATTTACAACCGGACCTTCCAGATGGAAGCGGCGTGCTTATCAGAATATTGCGCTAAATTAATCTTGAGCGAGGGCAAAGATCTCCAGATTGGGCATTTTGTTACATAGTATTTGGATATTTTTTTCATAAAATCTTTTTAGCCTCTGCATGCAACTATACGTAACCCTTTAATATTTAATTAATAAAGTATTTGCATTCTTTTTCGACCAAGCATGCATGGTTTTTGCAGCCAACCAGGCAAAGTTCATCTTTCCTCTCTTTAAATGATTAAACAATTTTATCC
>JAHEJC010000077.1 GCA_024639065.1 Lewinellaceae bacterium
CCGGACATGAAAGAAGCAGGCTCTGTCCGATCCTTTCCTTGAAAAACTGGTAACAAGGAAGATCCGTCCAATCGTAATGTAGCATAACCTTCAATGGAATCTGGATAAGGGATTTTTAATAAATCCAGAAAAGTGGGTGCCAGGTCCACCACATGGCCTACTTGATTTGTGATTGAATTCGGTTGTATAACGCCTGGCCAGTGGGCGATGAAAGGGGTATGGCTCCCTCCCCCGTAACCAGTTTGTTTGAATTGACGGTAAGGTGTATTGGCCACATTGGCCCAGGTAGTGCGTTGGCACCAGTAAGAACTGTCCGAGCCGGGCAGGATATTTGACTTGTTGGAATAAAAAGGGCAAGCCCCATTGTCTACTAGAAATAGAATAATCGTATTCTCTAATTTTTCATTTTCTTCAAGCCACGTCATCACTCTACCAATGTTCTGATCCATACGATCAATCATGGCCGCGTAAACGGACATCTCCAAATCGAGTGTATCTTTCTGCAAATCATTGAGTGACTCCCATGGATAATAATCTGTATAGGATGGAATCAATGGACGCCTTAATACATTTAGATTGTCTTCTGGTATGCTAAGTTTGGCATTATCCGGTAACACACCCATGCTTTGCATTTTTTGAAATCGTTCAGCTCTAATCTCATCCCATCCTCGCCGGTATTTACCCCGATACTTCGCAATATCTTCTGATCTGGCTTGTAAAGGATAGTGTGCACTATGGTAAGGCAAGTATAGAAAGAAGGGTTGATCTTTCTCTCCCTCATCTAACCAATCCAATGCATAGTCCGTAATAAAATCGGTTTTATACATGGGCGTCTGCTGATGTTTGATATCCCGAGGTTCAATTTTTTGACCTTCCAAATAAAATGGTCGCTGAAATGTATCACATGGAGGTAAGAAATACTCGGTAGTTGCCCAGAAATAAAAGGAGTGATCGAATACATTTTCTGCAGCACAATAATCGGGTACCCAGCGATCAAAATGTTCTTTCCCACTCATGACGTTATAATATCCTGCTTGCTTGGTAAGGTGCCCCAAATGAACGGCCCCATTCCCGCCCTCATATAATCCGGTCAACATTGAAGAGCGGGTAGGGTTACATTTGGCCATGTTATAAAAGGTGGTAAAGCGCAGTCCTTCCTTGGCCAAACGGTCAATATTGGGCGTTTGTATTTCACCACCGTAACACCCCAAATCCGATATGCCGATGTCGTCGGCCATGATGAGAACGATGTTAGGAGAAGTGATTTGGTCCGTTTTACAACTTATAAATAGGCAGCATATTGCTACTGTTAAGCAAGCAAGTATCCATCGATGTATAAATAATTTTAACACTATCCTGGTTTGTTAGGCACCACTGAAATTAATAAATATTTCAATATTTACACTAAGAAAATCAATATTTATATACAATTATATTTTTTATATTTGTATTTATCTTCTATTTTTATAACTTAAATACACTTATAGATGATCATCTAAATCGAAATTATGTTGATAGGCAGGACTGATACTGCTAGACTAATGAAGGAGCTTCTTTTGACAGACAAGTCAGAATTTACAGCAGTAACTGGTAGACGTCGGGTAGGTAAGACTTACCTGGTAGACCAAGTCTATAAGGAGCACATTGCTTTTCAAATTACCGGAATACAAAATGGCAGTTACCCACAGCAATTAACTAATTTTGGAGCCAAGTTAGCTGAGTATGCCAAAACACCCTACATCTCGCCACCAGCCAACTGGCAGGAAGCATTTCGTCAATTGAAAAACTATACCCAATCACTCCCGAAGACTAGGAAGCTTGTCCTATTCTTTGATGAGTTACCCTGGATACAAACACCACGATCCGGTTTTTTACAAATGTTGGCTCATTTCTGGAACGACTATCTATCCAAATCATCTCATTATATATTGGTAGTTTGTGGATCAGCTACTTCATGGATAACCGAAAAAATCATTAACGATCGGGGTGGTTTACACAATAGGATCACCCACTCAATTAATCTACTTCCTTTTTCTTTAGGAGAAACAAAATCATTTTTAGCCAGCAAAAATATAAATCTTACCTATCACAGTATCGCCATAATATACATGGCCATGGGAGGTATCCCTTATTACCTTGAGCAGCTCAAAAGAGGAGAGAGCCCCACACAGGCAATTGAAAGAATATTTTTCGCTGATAATGCTTCCTTAAAAAACGAATACCACAACCTATACCAATCGCTATTTACTGAAGCAAAAAATCATGAAGCAATTGTGCGTGTATTGGCTAAATCAGGCCATGGGCTCACCCGGGAAGAAATTATTAATAAAAGTAAAGTTTCAGCAGGAGGTCCCTATGATCGAACAATGGAAGATCTTATCTCATCCGGATTTGTAACGGAACAACAACCATTTGGTAGAAAGAAAAGAGGTAGCATCTATCGCTTAATTGATGAGTATTCTATTTTCTACCATCGTTTTATTAAAAAATTACCAAAGCAAGGAGCACATATCTGGAAAACATTTTCAAATTCCCAAGCCTATAAAATATGGTGTGGGTATGCATTTGAATCGTTGATCTTGAAACATATTCAAAAGATAAAAGATGGTCTGGGAATTTCAGCCGTATACACAGAAACTTCTATGCTCCGAGTCAGCTCCAGTTCATCACAAGAGGGATTTGAAATAGATCTAATCTTAGATAGACGAGATCAAACGATTAACTTAATAGAAATAAAATTTTATGATGGTCCATTTGTAATCACTAACCAATATGCCAATAGAATTCGATCCAGGAAGATACAATTTTTAGAATATACCGGAACAAAGAAACAGATCTTCAATACATTTATCACTAACCACGGGGTGAAGGACAATCAGTATGCGAAAGAGCTCTTAGATTCAGCTATCAAACTGGAACAGCTTTTCTGACAAAAGCTAATTATACAGCCATCAACCTAAATAATCTTCTCACAAAGTCTTTTAGAAAAATCAATTACACTTTCCGTTTCATCGGTCCTGGCCAATTTCATTTTGATAAATATTAATAAGAATTCACCATTACTTTCAATGTGCTGTACTTGCTCCGTTTCAAAAAATTCAATCAAATCATCAGTAAAAAATGATCTGATTTCATGCTCATTTTCACCCATCAGAAGTATATTCTTTGAGAACGTTGGATATAGTTTAAAATCAATATCTCGATAACCGCTATAGGCCATGACCCGATCAAAAATTTTATCGAATAGCCGTTCCTTTTCCATAACGAACTTTGGAATTCTGCTGGGCATACGCAAGGTCATGACCGTAGAATGAAATACTTCTGCACTAAAAGAAGCTCCTTCATTAAAGGTAACATCGGCAATTTCCCATTGCACTTTGAATTGATCAAACCTACCTTTCAAACAATTGGCTTTTGCTTCAATTGGTCGAATTTCGAAAAACTGAAAACTTCGCAGATTGGAAGTATTCAAATTGACCATGCTGTCAAACGTATAACCATGCTTTTGCGCTAGATCTGACATCCGTTGTTGACGTGGAGATAGTCTGAAGGATACAGGATGTAGAAAAATTTTCAGTGCCCGGTCATGAATTGAAGATGAAACATGATTTTCTAATCCACCCAAAGTGACTTGGCCGCCTGAATCATTCTGTTCTTTTAAAAATTCTTTAATTTTTTCGGTAAAGGTCATACCTACTAACCGGGTATCAGACAAATCGATGTTTACGTCAGCTCCTGGTGGGATTTCTTTCATTTTATGATCTATACTGGGAATAGACAAAAAGTTGGCTACCCCTTGTATAGTTAGATCATATTGCGTATCGGTTTTTGCATGCAATCGGACATTCTTTTTTGTAGCCAGGTTCCAGAATTTCCGTGGTGGAACTCGAGCCAATAATATATGAACCAACAACGTAAAGAGTGTTCCACCAATTATGCCCCATAACAAATCTGAATAAAGTGTAATTATAATAGTTACTACCATGAAAATTAACTGTTCTATTCCCATAGCATAAATTTTGCTGAACACACTTGGTGCAGCTAGTCTAAATCCAATGAATACAAGAATAGCCGCTAAGGCCGCTAAGGGAACCGTCTGGATAACCGGAGTCAACAGCAAAACAAAAATGAGTATGAGGATTCCGTGATAAAAATTAGACCATTTTGTTTTAGCATTGTTCGTAACATTAACGGAACTTCTTACGATAACGGTTATAATGGGCAGTCCTCCAATGGCACCGGCTACCATAGTACCCAATCCAACTCCAATCAAGTCCTTATTAAGATTTGACTTGCGTCTATAGGGATCCAGTTTATCGACTGCTTTGGCCATAGCCAACGTTTGAATGGATGCGATAAGAGCAATGGAGATTACAGCTACCCAAAATGGGAATGTGTCGATTTTGCTAAAATCCGGATATAGAATTGCTTTCGAAAGATCATCGGGTATATCGATTAAATATTGGGGGCCTACTTGAAATGTTCTATCTCCGATATGAATGAGGTGTTCACCAAAAAAATCAAAGGCATAAACCAGAGGGATCGTTAATATTAGTACCCAAAGTGTTGCCGGAAAAAAGTGTGTAATTCTCAAATTGATACGAGGCATCACAACCAGAATAACCAAACTTACGATGGAGATAAGTAAAATAATTAGATTCGTATGCTTGAGTTGACCAGGTAATTGGATTAATTTTTGAACTGTATTCCCTTCTACTGGATCAATCCCTAACGCAACGTAGATCTGGCTGGTAAAAATAATAATTCCAATAGCTACCATGATGCCCTGAATGACGGATGATGGTATGATTTCAGCAATAAATCCAAGACGGAATATGCCCAGCAATACTTGGATAAGACCAGCTATACATATGGCAGCTAATACATAATGAAGCACTTGTCCTGTACCATCATCTAATAATTGAATAGCCGATAGAATGACCGCTATAAGTCCTGCGGCCGGACCATTAATCGCGAGATGACTCCCTCTAAACAGGGTAACCACGATTCCCCCGATAATAGCAGAAGTAAGACCTGAAATAGCTGGTAATCCCGATGCTATCGCGATACCTAAACCTAACGGCGTGGCTACCAGGGCCACACTAATTGCCGCAAGAAAATCCGACCGCCAGTTTTCTTTGAGACCTTTCCAGCCGGAAGCAGGTCTTTTATGTGCCGTAGAAATGCTCAATGGCCGTTTTGGTTTATTTTCATAAAAAGATACAATATTAAGAACAATGAGCTAATATCGTAGTCATTATACAACTTATATATTCGTGTGTTAGGGAAACTTTCCTATTCGATTGATAGGTTCTTCTAGTTGTTGTCAATAGCATTCATTACTTCTAAGGGTATTAATATATGCCACCTCATTTGGAAATCAAAAACTGAAGAGGAACGTGCAATCTCTCATACCAGCTTTGTTCATTATGATTGGCGCCTGGATATTTTCTGGTTACCCAATTCAATTCTTTTTGAAACCCTTCCTTTTCCATAGCTAGATCGACTATGTTTTGAAAAGGTTCATATTCCGCATCCAAACCTTCCGTCCCATAGTCAAAGTATATTTTGTGTGTCGCAGGATCGGGTAAATTCTTTTTAATATACTCAAGAAAGACACCATCTAACGGTGACCAATGGGTAGAAAGACAAGCCGCTCCACCGAACACTTCCGGGTATTCACAGATGGCATATGCAGATATCAACCCACCCATACTGGATCCAGCAATAAAAGTATCGTCACGTTCCGGTTTAGTCATATAGTTTTCATCAACGTATGGTTTCAACTCTTCCACAAGAAATTTTAAGAAATTATCTGAAAAAGGAGGAGTCTCCCTAAATGTCCTATACCAATCATGATTGGTGTTACGAATCCGCTGTTTTACCAGATCATAAGGTTGTTCAGGCATATATTCAGCCATGCGCTGCATACCCATATTAAAGATTCCCACAACAATAAGTTTGTAAAGGGCCCCAGCTTGATTCAAACTATCCAAAACCTGATCAACACGCCAGCCCGGATTAATGCCTCCTCCCCATCCTGGATGTGGATGAAATAGATTTTGGCCATCCATCATGTATAACACCGGAAATCGTTCATCATATTTGACATGGATCGGCACAAGAATTTCAATCGGCCTGGAAGAAACAAATTTCGATGGAAATGCCTCAATTTTCTCAGTAGCATACCGTCCATTCTCTTTTACAAAAGGATCAGGCAAAGGAGTCCCCCCGGTATAAGGATAAGTTGAGAAAACAGCTTCGTTCTGGTTCACTCTCGGGTCCTCCGTTCGTTGTAACTCCTTCAATAATTCATTTTCCAATTGTGCTTGCTGTTTAGCAAACTCAGCTTGACCGGCAACATTTTTAAGTTGATTGGGATCATACCTCAAATCATACAATTCCACAGCTGGTCTTTTTTCGAAAGTTAACTCAAATAATTTTTTATGTGTACTATCCAGGTCCTTGGTGTTTACCATATAGGTTCGAGTTGGGCCTCCATCTACATCGGAATAATATGCGGGAAAGAAAGTTGCTTTCTGGTAATCTGGAGTACCAGACGGCCATCCATCTGGTTTGAAATTCTTGATAAAAAGAAAATCTTTAGTCCGAATGGCTCTGGAAGGATAACCTTCCCAATCTCCGGATTCCTGTCCAGGCACATGTCTTTCTTTTCCATAAAAAATCCGACTCCTATCTTGGTCGTATGCTTTACGTTCGATCATTGATAATAAACTTTTACCGGTCATTTGATTGGGAATCCGGACTCCAGCAGCTTCTAAAAAGGTTGGAGCCATATCCGTCAGGCTCACAAATTCATTTAGTTGATCAGCTTCTTTTGTTTTGTTCCCCCACCGGATGGCCAATGGAACTCGAGTACCCATATCATATACATTACTCTTGCATCTAGGGAAAGGCATCCCGTTATCACTAGTGACTACAATCAGGGTGTTATCCAATTCTCCTATCGAATCTAGTTGATGAAGCAGTTTACCAATTTGATTATCAAAATCCTGAACTTCTTTGTAGTAGTCCGCCATATCGTTGCGGATAACATCACTTTCCGGAAAACAGCCTGGTAATTCTATCTGGTCTATATCGATTCCGGTCTCTTCGCCAGATCCCTTTTCATAGCCCCGGTGTGGATTGAAACTCCCAAACCAAAAACAAAAAGCTTGATTATCTTTTCTTTTACTTAGAAAAGTTTCAAAGGTCTCATAGCGCTCTCCAGCAGGATTACGTGGTCGACCTTCATGTTGTCCAGGCCCCCACCCTTTATCTGTAAAGCCTACGTGGTAACCAACCTTCTCTAATAGATCCGGATAGACCGGATAGGCAGGTTTTAAGGGTCCATATAAGTTACCTCCTTCCTGAAGTCTCCAGAAATGCTGGCCCGTTAATACCGCAGCTCGGGAAGGCGTACAAGAAGGAGAGGAGACATAGGCATGATGAAATAGTAATCCCTCTCTGGCTATTTGATCAAAGTAAGGTGTTTTAACGACCGGATCTCCATATACGCCAGCGTGCGGATAACTCCAATCGTCAGCTATTATGAATAGGATATTGGTTTGATTGCCACTAGATGTACAGGATAGTAGTGTACAAAACCAAAAAACAAAACTCCAGTAGGAAATGGATTTACTCATTGCAGAGATTTATGGATGAGATAAATTTAGCAGCAGCAAATTATCATTTACCAATTGTTAATTCAAGAAAAACGAATCTTTAACCTATTTATTTAATGTAAGTTTTCCTAAAACACAGACAACTTAACATCCAACGACTTGCTTTCCAATACCTCTAGCCTACCACCATTTTCTACTTCTATGGTGAAGCAGTTCGCTTGATCCGCATCCACGATAACCTGCATAGCATCCGGTATGATTGCATGATGACATCCCGTCGGAATGCCAAGACTCCAATTCTCATCTTCAAACCAAGAGGTAGAGTCTACCGCCTCTCCAATAAATACATTCTCTGAAGGGATGAGCGCCTCACAGGTAAGACTTCCAATCCAATTGGTGGAAGATCCAACTAAACTAAAATCGTATAATTGACCATGATTACCAAATGCAGAGACATCTTCCAAATAATCAATACATTGGTTAGAATCATTGCGTTTGCCTTGATTCATTGGATAGTAGGCACGCAATCCAAATGCTTGTTGATTAAGCAGTTCTCGGTAGAAATAGTCCAATATTTGAGACTCGCTTCTGGCATGATCCCAGAATCTGAGTTCATCTATTTTCCCACGAAAAAATGCTTGAGTAAATCCCTGTGGATACGGTTTTCTAGCACCAATCCTAAATGAATCAATTTCATAAACCTGGGGTTCAAGATTTGGATCTCTAAAAAAAACAGGTACAGGCATTCCATTTACATAGATTTTAGTATAATGGTTAATGTCTGCAACAAAGGCTACATGATACCATTCTTTGTCAAAAGGATAAGTTGTATAGATCATGCCAGCCCCATTTGTTAAGCTCATGGTTTCACCTTCCACCGCACTAGTTAATCCCATAGATAATATATAGCTACCCGCTGAATTATCTAAGCTCATAATCATTTCACCGGGCTCATTCGGATTGGTTTTTTCAGGGAAGAAGCGAAATTCAATTGTCTTGGCCATTCCAATAGAAGAGTTCACATGAATATAACCACTGTCCACATTACCAATACTTTGAAAATTTAATGCATTGTTATTATCATCATCCGGATAATACCTCAAGGTTACATCATTGGGATTGTACACTACTTCCCATTTAAATCCTGGGTTAGTCGTCGGGAGATCCAAACTATCGAATGTGGTAAATCCCTGGGCATTGAACAGTTGGTCAAAAGTAATAATCACGTAATCTCGACACTCATATGGACGTTGGTTTGTAGAATATCGAACTTTCAAAATACCGCTTAAGCCAACATTAGAAAAATGTAGTGTGTCAAATGCGGGTCCTAAGTTTATTTCGATTTCTATCAGTGTCGAATCGGTGAGGAGGCACGGAAACTCAGTAATTATTTTCATGGGATCGTCCGGGCATAAAGCCCCATCTATTGAGGCTGAATACGCATTGATCAATCCATGACCTCTAATTTTAGCATGGGGGCCACTGGTTATAAAAAGAGGATGTATATCTATCGAGCCCAGATTATTGTATATCTGGCCATCGTTGTAAACAGAGGCGGGAAAATTGTAATACGTTTTAATTTCACCATCATTGTTCATAATCCCACTGGTAAGGTTTTTAAAACCAAGGCCCATATAATACCGGGCAAAAGATCCTACCATGAGCTGACCACTATTTTCAAAGGTTGAATTAGGTCTAAGCGTATCATCTTCAAAGGTGCCCTCCACATGGAATACCCCTCTATTTATTATCGTCCCACTATTTTCGCAACCATTACTAGTAAACATCCCCCAATTCTCAAATACATCAGACATCCCATTCTTAAAACTCCAATTATTATCGAACGTTCCAAATGATATGAGGGTATGATAATTTTGGAAGTCTCCTTGATTTATAAGGGTTGCGTAATTGGAGACCGTATCGGTTATTATAACTTTAGCACTGCCTTGGATAGTAATCAAGCCAAAATTTTCAATATGTATATCAATAACACAAGTTGTAAATGTGGATGACAATATCACCGTATCCGATACACCTATAATCGTAGGTCCCACAATTCCTCCTACCCAGTTATTTGGGTTGGTATATGAGGCGGACGCAAATCCTGAGTTTATGAATTCATAATTCGTAGAAAACCCCATTTGAGACATGCCCAGTAGGCAAATTACAACTGTAAGTTTTCGAATTAGAATCTTAGATTTTTCATTTATCTGAATCATAATTTTTCATTTAATATTTTCAGCAAGTTATTCTTCGTGAACAACACACTCAAATATATTGAGTGGACAAAAAGGGGACAATTGTATTTGTTGTTGAATGTTGATGGATATTTTTGGGCGTCCCTTTCCGTGTCTCAGGTGGGGTTTTGTCTCTTTCTAGCCCCGATTATCCGAATTTCAAGTGTTGGTTGACACAGAATTAATCCTTGGAGCAGTTGTTCTCAAAACATTGAAGTATTTATTCATTCGAGAGATCCTTTTAACTGGTATAAGAGATACCAAGTGGGAACTAAGAAAATATCCCTTGATTAGGGGATGTACGCACTCAATTTTTCAGCTAGATTTCCTCCGAATTTTAATTCTAATTGAAAGCCCATTTTCTGTGATAATATAAAAAGATACCTATGCGAAATGTTACTCTACTTATCTTCATTGCCGCCATTCCCTTTGAGTTAGAGGGGCAATGCGATAAAGATGATTTCGATGCACTTAAGGCTTTTTACAACTCAACGAATGGTGATAGCTGGACTGACACGACGGGATGGTACCTTGTGCGTAATAATAATACGCCATCAGCAGCAGGATGTAATTTAAGCTCCATGCTAGACGTCACAAATTATTTTGGAGGACCTCATATAGGAAGAGTCCGAACACTGCGATTGGCCAATAACGGATTATCTGGAGAAATGCCGATTGAAATTGACAAATTAACTTATCTGGAAGATTTATTCCTTTTAGACAATCAAATTAGTGGTAAGATTCCAGAAGAAATTGGTGCGCTTGATTCATTGACGAGATTAAATTTGAAAATGAATAATTATGATACTTCCATAACTAAACACATCGGAAATATTGAAAATCTGGAAACCCTAGATTTAAGTGAGAATCAATTTTCAGGCACCGTTCCCGCAAACTTGGGGTTTCTATCGAATTTAAAAACATTAAAATTAAATGACAATCAGATTGACTCCATGGCTCCGGACCTGGAAAATCTAGAACAACTTGAAGAAATGGATGTCAGTCACAATAATCTTTTATTTTTACCTGCATGGATGGGAGGTTTGGATTCATTAATCATTTTGGACCTTGCATCAAATGACATGACTGGCAACATACCGATAGAGATTGGCAATCTCTCGAATTTAGAGTGGTTATTTTTAGCAAATAATACATTAGATGGTCCTCTTCCATCTACCATAGGAGGCCTATCCGAGCTGCGCTGGCTGGATTTATTGAGTAATGATTCTCTATCTGGTCCAATACCTCCTGAAATCGGACAATTAACCAAATTGAATTTTTTTCGAGGCAGTGTTAATCAATTTACTTCCATACCTGCTGAAATTGAAAACTGTATCAGTCTGGAACGGCTGGAACTAGTATCCAATGCCTTTACTGAAATTCCACCTACTATTGGCAATCTACCGCTCCTACGTGATTTGAAATTAAGCGAAAACAATATTTCCAGTCTTCCTCCAGAAATCGGAAATTTATTAGCGTTGGAAATTCTTGAATTAAGTTCCAATCCTATCAGCCATCTTCCTCCGGAAATCAATGGACTCGAAAACTTAATAACATTAAATTTAGCATATGGAGACTTATTGGAGATACCTGCATCACTTTATCAATTAACCTCTCTTGAGGGAATAGATTTTGAAAGAAATCAATTGTCAGGTATTATCCCCTGCGGATTTGGTGACTTAAGTTCATTAACCTATCTAAATCTACGCAGCAACCAATTCACGGGATGTTTTGACCCAAACCTCAGCAATTTATGTGGTCAAGCAACCGTCATTGTACAAGGAAACCAATTGGTTTTTAATGATTTTGAAGGCTTCTGCAACTCACAGCAGGGTGAATGCCCAGCCTTTAAAACAAATTACTGGCGGGAAGGCGTTATCGGAAATTGGGAAGATCCGACTAACTGGCTTTACGGCTACGTGCCAAAAGAATATGAGCATGTGATCATTGCAGGTGCAGGAAGTCAGGTAGATGTATCTTCCCTTGATCAGATAAAGGTGTATTCATTAAGTATTGAAAATGGGGCTGAACTCATTTGTCCGGCAAATGCCACCATTGAAATTTTGACCGAGCAAGGATATACTTATCAATCAAATTGTAACTAATTCTGATCCACCTAAAAGGTATTGCAAATAACTTTGAATCTCAATCAATCCTGATCACCTCGGTATCATCCATGATCTTTGGATCATCTGCTGCTCCTCCCCCAAATGTCCAGGTGCCACCGTTCCGACTGAGCCCTCTCGGGCTTTCAGGTCCGCCATCCCAGGTGGAAATATAAATTTTAGCTCCTTTGAGGTCGGAAGGATAACCAAGAGCCTCTGCCGAAATCGTTAATGAAATACTTCGTTTTTCCACATCGACAACTGGTTGGGGAGCCGGTCCAACAAGCTTGCCATTACTATTATTATTTGCACCTTCACTACTATACATGGCATTCCCAAATCCACCTGACGAGACAAAGTAATCCCATTCTCCTTGATTTGGGAACCTAGCATTTATCTTGGGAAGATTGCTTATTCCCTTTCTATTGGGTAGGTCAATATAAATATTCAATAGGCAGTGGTCAAATCCATTAGGTGGTAACCAAATCTGCGTTATTTCTCCCATGATTACTTTTATTTGCAAGTTGGTCCCTTCACTCAAAACAGCTATCTTTTCAATATCCATTTGTCTTGTAAAACTGATGTGATTTGGATATGTGTATTTTTTACTTAGTCCAAAATCATCTCCTACCGGATCATCGATTTCAGCTAAAGTTTTCAATGGATGTTTTATGTTGAATTGCTGCGATTCAGAAACTATATCGCCTTGAGCACTTACATGATAAACAATAAAATTATGCGTTCCATTTTGCAAATGTGTTATAGGCACATCAAATCGCCATTGACCATTCTTATTGACTGCTGTTTTTACCGATTGATCAGATGCCCCATCTATACAAGCACTTATGGTATCTATACCACTTGCTGTTCCAGAAAATGAAGTCGAACCGGGAGTATATCCAGTCCAGGGATCAATCTGGATATTAGTTGCTAAATCCTTTTCTTGGTCAGCCTCGTTTATAACCTTATATACGAGGCCAGCTTTGGGAGAAACCATACCGGTTACGGACCCACTTTGTTTAATTAATATCCTATCTGGATCATCTTTCAAACTGTACATTAATTTCAATTCAAGTGCATTGCTCATTTCATTTAATTCAGTGCTCAATAGCTTGTCACTATCGGAAGTGTTGAATAGCACTAAATAGGATTCCTTATGGTCCGATAATTGATAAGCCAAAATTCCTGGACCATAATTTTGATCAGCGATAACCTTAATTTCTCCACGCCGGAACAATTCATTAGATTTTCGTAAATGTGTCAAATCCTGAACGAATTTGAATGCCGCACTTTCAGTATCAAAATGGCCTTTATCAGGACTCCCTACTCCCCCCTTGAACATGGCTTGTCGAGCATTCTCTTTAAACTCCTGCTCGGTCCCATAATAAATGCAAGGCACTCCTGGTACGGTCATCACAAACAACAAAGCCTGCCTAAACGATTCTCTTGAAGCCACAGAAAGAAACCTTGCTCCATCATGGTTATCTATAAAATTCACCAATCGCTCTGGATGCTCAAACATAGCTTGCTCACTCTCTAATCGATAGGTAAGAAGATGAGTAGGTTTGAGTTCTTTAAATACTCGATTAATAGACATGGTCAAAGGAAAATTTAGGAGAGAGTTCATTTCGGGTTTCTCAGGAGTACCTAAAAATACAGCTGCCTTGGCATCCTCTTTATTATCCAAAGCATGGGAAAAAAAAGCAGTCTCTCCAAAAGCAATAAAATCTTCTTTACCTAAAGATTTAGCAAAAGGTATAATGCCCAGATGATTCTCATTTGGTGAATGAAGAAAATCACGCCAAAATTCATGTTCCACCATATGCGGTGTATCAAACCGGTATCCATCAACACCTACTTCCTTAATCCAATAGTCATAAGATTCTCTCAATACGTCTCGAACTACTGGATTAGAAGTATTCAGATCGTCCAGGTCAGCAAACTGGTACATCCGTTTTTTTATCGTATCCGAATGGTCATAAAAGTTAGGCGCAAAATGAAATATGGCCATGTTTCGATCTTCCTCATCCAATGCGTTATTACGATTAAAAGGATATTGGTTTGGCTGATCTACATCATGAATCTTAAAATTTTGGGTTACATCATTTGGATTATAAGGACCATTATAAGTATAAAAATCTCCCAGATGATTAACCACTATATCCTGGATAAGGTACATATCATTTTTATGCAAGGTTCTAGATAGTTCTTTGTAATCCTCAAGTGTACCTAGATGCTTATCCACTTCCATAAAATTAGTCGCCCAGTAGCCATGATTTCCTGTGCCTGTTTTTTGAGGATTCCTCCATTGGTTGGCTACAGGAGGAGTAATCCAGATGGCAGTGGCACCAAGTTCTTTGATGTAATCGATTTTTTGAGTGAGCCCCTTAAAGTCGCCTCCATTCCAAAACCTACCATCTCCTTTTTTGTACTCTCCTACTCCTTGATCATTATTAGTTGAGTCACCATCCATGAATCGATCCGTAACAATGAAATACATGATTTGGTCCTTCCATTCTGGTGAGGGAACATGCAAGTAGTTTTGGTCATGCGAACCCTTTCCAAAGTCACATCCAATACTGAGAAGTAATATTATTGCCACCGATGCTATGCCTGTAAAATGCTGATTCATAACCTAAGTTTTATCATTCACCAAATACTCCTCAATCAGTTCAACCACTTTTTGGAAATGTTTGCCAAAATTTCTGTTACCTCTCCTTCTGGACTGGGTGAGAACAATATTGTTTTTCAGATCGACCCAAAAAACAGAAGCTGTTGCGGACCCATGACCTATAATCTGATCACTTAATAAATAGTGTTCTTTCCCAGACTCTTCATCTTTTACTTTCCAGCTCATCATGGTTATTCCAATACCCCATTTTTGTTTTATGTTTGGATAGAATTCAGACAAAGGCTTTGGCAACATTTGTTGGTAGGTAGATTCTGAGAAAAACTGTTTCCCATTGTAGATGCCTTTGTTCAAAAGCATCTGGGCAGCCTTAGCCATGTCCATTGCGGTGGAGTGAATACTGTATCCCAAATCCCATTCGTGATAAGTGTTGTCCATTCCCAAGGGTTCATATAAGTATTCTCTAAATAGTCTAAAAATGCTTTTACCAGAAACCACTTCCATCACTTTGCCTGCAAGATCGTATCCCATTCCGTTATAATTATGCTGGGTACCTACGGTATCTTCCTTTATTAAATGAAACAGGCTATTATCCAACCAAGGATTGTGTACCCCTCCAAACAATCCATGACCATAAAATCCAGAGGTATGGGTAAAACAATGTCTTAAGGTAAGAGCCTGTGGGCCTACCGTTGGAAAATCAGGCAAATAATCCCCGACCGGATCATCAATATTTATAAGACCCTGATCGACAAACTGTGCAAACAATAGGCCGGTCATTAATTTTGTAATCGAAGCAATCTCACTCGGTGTGTTAGTGGTAAATTGACCGTATTCATCTACTCCATAACTATCTTGAAAAAGTATCTTACCATTTTGAGCTAACACCATGTCAAAAGGTGCGCCTTCATCAGACATCCAGGCCTGACATAGAATTTCCATGCGATCATAAAAAGATTTAGGTAATTTTTCTCCTAAAATCAAAGGCATAGATTCTACCTGTTTTGGCAACTTTAGCTCCGGGAACTTACCTTCATAGCCTAATACTTTTTGCTTGATTTTCACCTGAAAGTCTCCATCCAAAATGATCGGAGTATTTGTCTTGGAGGCGGTTAAATTTTGTTTATGCATTTCATCTAAAAACGATAGCAGGATAACTCCTTCTTCTTGATTGAGCATATTCTTTAGTTGATCAAAACCAACATAATCCTTGATCGCCTGGTTATGAGTTTTCCAAACCTCTTCAGGGATATCATTTATTTTAATGAATTCCAGATCTGCCACAGGTTTTTCATTCCAGGCCATCCAATCAGTAGGAGCACAAAAAAGAGTACCGCTTTTACGGACCTTTAAACCGTTATTACCAATAGCTTCTGCATAAAATCCATATCGACCAGGATATTTAGGATATGTTACTTCGCGCAACTCTCGATCAAACCATCTGACCTTCATCTGATAATTACCTCCAAGAAATCTAGTAACCACCTGTGGTACATCAAACACTAATTCCGGAAACTTTCCAGGTGAAAAGCCATAAGAGCTGTTATTGTCCATCTTAGGTCTAAACCTAGTGTGTAAAAACTGGAAGTATTCACTCTTTTCATTTTGTTCGGCGGAATATGCCAGAGCATGTTCAAGGTCCAATGCCTTAATGGACAAGTTCCACCCCCAATCCTTATTTGGGACTTTTAAGAGCACTGTGTTTTTGCCAGCTTTCAGTTTTATTGTACAATCAGCTGAATTATCGCTTCCCCATTCTCCTCCAAAATAAGTATGCACCTCGGATCCATTCACGACTACCTTGGCACCATCCTGAGCTTCAATCAAGAGCATTGCATCGGTAGCTTCGTCTGCATATAAATTGAAGTAGGCATAAGCTACAGCTTGAGCACTATCTCCCAATTCTTCATTGAAATTCAAGATGCCGTTTTGGTTAGCTTCCACCGTCTTGAACTGATCGTCATTTTCATTAAATTCCAATTCATTCAAAAACTCTATTTCAAGCAATTCTATCCAATTCTGTTCATTCACCTCGTCATGATGAAATGGTCCAGCAACCTTATACTTCATCACGTACGCATTGGATGATAGTTGATGAGCGGGTTGAGCACATACTTGATGACTCAAGTTAATTACAAGTAAAATGATGAATAGCCTATTCATAATTAGGTTAATGTTTTTTTATAAAATGATTGTTCTTCCATTCGTATTTTTCCATGGAGCGGTAATCCTGACTTATACCTCCGTAAGGGAAACCAGGCGCCTCAGAGCGTTCTGATTTAAAAAATGATTCAGCCTTATTGACCAGACCATTTTGCTCATCAGCTAAATTTTCCAATTCTTCATGATCCTTTTGAAGGTTATAAATTTCGATGTTTGAATCAACCCCATATCGTACTGCTTTCCAATCACCCATCCTAACGGATTGCCTGAACCCGCCATCAGGAATAGTCTGAAACCATCCACTTAATTGGAATTCGAAGGCCAAGGTCTCACGTTCTTTTTGTTCCTGACCTAGCAATACAGGTAAAAATGAGATACCATCCGTTTGTTGCGGTACTTGTATATTAGCTAGTTCTGCAAAAGTAGGCATGATATCCTGGAATCCAGCAATTTGATCTGTGATTGAACCAGCTTGAATTTTATCTTTCCAATAGGCTAAAAGTGGCACCCTGATGCCACCTTCATACAAGTCCCGTTTGCCACCCTTTAGCTCTCCATTGCTGTCAAAAAACTCCACTTGATGGCCATTCGGTGCAAAATGTGGTCCATTGTCACTGGTGAACAACACCAATGTATTATCCATTTCACCCATCTCTTCCAGCCGCTTTATAAGTTTTCCAACTTGTTTATCCAACAAGGTGATTTTGGCAGCATGTACTCTTTCGATCTCAGGCCAGCCCTGATCAGCATACAACAACGTGTCCCGTATAGGTCCTTCAAAACTATGGGGTGCTCGATAAGACATAAAAAGGAAGAATGGCTTTTCATGATCTATCTTATCCAGAAATTTGAAGGCCATGTCGGTCCTTAAGTGGTCCTTACAATCATACTGGGTATAATCATACGGAACATATTCCTGATCACCATTTATCCACAATCGGTTGGGAGGGAACTTTCGTCCTCCAAAACGAGCTGTCCATTGTTCCTGGACAGCATAGTCAAATCCATGAGCGCAGGCCCAGGTATTGACACTATCCGGATAATCCAGATGCCATTTACCGATAAAGGCAGTCTGATATCCGGCACCCTTCATCATTTCTCCTAAGGTGAATTCATCTTTGTCTAATGCTACTCCTTCCCACCTGTCATGGCCAAAATAACCTGCATTCCCACGGATAGAAGAAATTATGGAACTTTTACCGGTCAATAAAACTGCCCGCGAGGGCGCACAAACTGCATTGCCCGCATAAAAGTCGCTAAACTTCATGCTCTTAGTTGCCAGCTTATCCAGCTCAGGCGTTCGAATGATTTGCTGGCCGTAGCTCCCTATTTCATTATAGCCCAAATCGTCGGCCAACAGAAAGACAATGTTGGGTCGCTCATCAACCGTTTTTTGGATTTGTTGACAAGCAAATAGAATAAAAGCCAATAGGATATAAAGGATGAATTTTAGTTTCATAACAATCGACTAATTTGATTCTTTTAATCGTTGGACATATTCATCATAAGCTCTTCTAAACGGGCTGAAACGTACTTCAATTCGTTGAGACAATTCTTCTATAATTTCTTTATTCTCAGGTTGTCGCGCAATGTTTAACAGTTCAATCTTATTTTCTTTTAACTGATATAATTCCTGTTGTACTACCTTTCTGTCATCATTCAAATCCTGCCATTCAATGTAGCTGTAATCTTCACTATGAATGGCGTAGGCCATCAGATCTTTGATTGAGACATCATCCTGAAAAGATTGGTATTGATTGAATGCAACTTCGAATCCCTCAACGTTCTCATTGTCCAAGAGAGGAACCAGGCTTTTGCCATCAATCTTATCTGGTTTTGGCAAGCCACCTAACCCAGCCAGCGTGGGAAACAGGTCTATTAGTTCCACAAATTTAGAACAAACCTTATTATCATGACTCATTTGTGGGTCATAGACAATTAGAGGGACATTAGTACTTAGATGATAACAAGTGTGCTTACCCCAAATCTGCTGGTCGCCTAAATGATAACCATGATCACCTAACAATACAATTGCAGTCTTTTCCTCGATTTGCAAATCTTCCAGTTTCTCCACCAAAAGTCCCACCAGATCATCAATATAACTCACACAGGCATAATAACCGTGTTGTAGTTCTTTTCTTCGTTTTTCTGGGACATAATTATTTCGGAAATTATCAGTTTTATAATGCTCTGAATACCATTTGTAGGAGGCCAATTCTGACCATTGGTAAACGATCGTATCTCCTTTTTCTGGTGCATTCAAATACACTACTTTGGGTAAAGAGTTTCGATTGTAGCGGTCCCAATATCTTTTGGGCGCTGCAAATGGTAAGTGCGGTTTTCTAAAGCCTATTGAAAGAAAGAACTTTTTATCCTTGTTTTCTTCCAATTGTTTAAGTGCCATTTGGCAAAGTTGAAAATCATTATAGTCTTCATTTGGAAGGTCAGCGCTTTCCACTGCTGGTCGTAAATTTTCTGCAATGCGCTGGTTTTCCACCAAACCATAACATTCCCATGGCACTTTTTCCGGATGGTCAAGATCACCGACATCAAAGTAGTAATCCCAAGAATCTCGATCGTCCATTGCATTATGATACACTTTGCCAACGCTGGCTGTGTAGTAACCGTATTTTTTGAAGTATCCCGGCAAACTCGTATGGTTCATTACAGCATTATAGGTATTGAAACTTCCGCGGTGTCCGGTTGTTTCAGGACTTAAACCGGTCAAAAAACTCTTCCGTGAAGGAGCACAATTTGCATATTGACAAAAAGCTCTAGTAAAAGAAGTACCTTGATTTGCGAGCTTATCCATATTCGGAGTTTTAATATGGCTTTGATCCCAAGCCCCAATTTCAGGACGCAAATCATCTACAATGATTAGAAGTATGTTTTTCACATTTTGATCAGACTCGCTATTGCCACCCAAGTACCCGATAATCATAGAGAGCAAAGTGAGAAAAACTAACTTGAAAATATTAGAGTTTTCCATAATTGATCACGTCATTTCGACCTTACGCAGTATGAAAATCCTATCAATTGATTTCTTCCACATTACTTTTGATTTATTCTATTACGCCTATCGGCCGAGCTTCTGAAAAAATTTCTTTTGAGAAATTTTGGATGACCTCTTTGAATGATATCTGCAATTCCGCATGTTTTCCCAATACGTTTTTTGACTCGGTGACATCGCTTTTTAAATCATACAACGCTTCTGGAAAATCTCTACCTTCACTTTTCCCATTGACTCCATCCTTACCTGGTTCAATTACAATACCTCCCCTATGCGGTGAAACGTATTTCCAATTACCTTTTCTTACTGCCCGTATTTCAGAATTATTAAAATAATAAAAATACCTTTCATCCAGTACTGGCATATGTTCACCTTTCCAAGCAGACATTACATTGATTCCATCAATTTCTTTTGTTGGTAATTTAGCCCCAGTCATGTGGGCAATAGTAGGCAAGATATCCAAGGTGCTGATCAGCTGATCATTTATCGAGCCAGGCGTAATAATCCCTGGCCAGGACATGATTGCTGGTACCCGGAATCCCCCTTCCCAGATATCGAATTTGCCACCGCGTAACCCGCCAGCACTGCCGCCATGGTTTCCAAAAGAAAGCCAGGGCCCATTGTCCGAAGTAAAAATCACTAAAGTGTTCTCCAGCACACCATTATCTTTCAATGCTTTAATGATTTCCCCGACTGACCAATCGATCTCTTCGATCACATCTCCATATAAACCACCTTTTGACTTTCCCCTAAACTGGTCCGAAGCAAAAATGGGAATATGGGGCATGGTGTGGGCCAGGTAGACAAAGAAAGGATCCTCATCAGAATTTGTATTAATGAAGTCCACACAGAATTCAGTGTATCTACGCGTGAGGGTGGTTTGGTCGGCTGGGAATTCGATGACCTCATTATCCTTCAGTAATGGAGTTTGATGACTCTTATTTTCTATCTTCAGGGAATCATAGTTTCGGATCATCTCTACGGTCATGCCTTTGCGCAAATGGATCTCATCTGATAATGCCATCGTCGATGCGATGGGCATATCATTGCTATATGGTACACCGAAATATTTATCGA
>JAHEJC010000409.1 GCA_024639065.1 Lewinellaceae bacterium
GGGTTCAGACGGTATGACGCTAGATCATAAAGGAAACTTATATGTTACCGGTAAAGGCGTAACTATATTTAATAAGAAAGGGGTACAGATTGGTCACATTGATGTTCCGGAAAACTGGACGGCCAATGTTTGCTTTGGCGGCCCTCAACAAGACAAGTTGTTTATTACCGCGATGGGGGCATTATATACCATGGATATGCAGGTGAAGGGAGTTAGGTGGTGAAAAGCAGTTGAACGGTTGGTCCGTTTAACAGTTCTACAGCTGGATTATTTGACGGTTGAACCGTTGTAATTCTCTTAATAGCTTTTAGGCGATTGCATATTCATGGCAATCATAATTGACGATTACTCGAATACTCGAACCATCGAATGACGAGGCATCTTCATTTAATTAAGCGTTCGGTTGCCTAACTTGAGTTTAGCCTTGCGGTTTTAATGCTACTTACAAAGTAAGTATTCTCGAGGCAAAATGGATGAGTCTATCTTCCAGATTTCTTCCTTTCATAGTATATAATTTGATTCCTTAGTAAATTAAACTCAAGTCATTGAATGTAAAAGGTTCGAATGTTCGTCTATCGAATGTTCATAAAATGGTTGTAAAAGATTGTTTTTTTAGCAAACTTTTAAGGTATGAAACCTGGATGTCAGGCGCACCTCAATTATGCTGCCAGAAGCGTCAGAGCACTATTTTGCCGGGGCACCCACCGCTTGCCTTCATTTTGGACGAAGAAGATATTTGGCGGTCAAGTCTCGCAAGTCTTAGCTATATGTAATTTGGATATATGATTAAGATGAACATTTGCTTTTTGGAGAATCAGAGCATTATAATTTTTAGAAAAAAGCAATAAGAAATTCTGTTAAGAAGCCATAATTGTTTGAGCTATCACCAGTTATTGAGCTATTGCAGAAACCTTGCTTTTCGAAGTTGTTTATAAATAGTATTGTATCAAAAGCGAGTTTTATGGGTTTAAGAATTTCATTGCTTTTTTTGTTAAGAAAATTATATCGCTCTGAAACTTTTGGTTCTTTTGGTTACAAAAGAACAATAAAAATCAGAAACTATTTCGATATAGTAAGTAATAATAATTGTTCCGGCTTGGCACAGCCATTGAACCGTTTGACCGTTGGACGGAACCGCTAGTTGCTATAATTTTCAATCAATTCGATCATCACACCAAGTGGTTCCAACGCATCCATGTACCCATATTCGCCACCATCCCAGCCACCGTGTTGAGCAAGTGGTAATCCATTTTCTTCAAAATTCTGGATATAGAACTCGCCCATCCCCTTCACTTCAAAAGCGACATGGTGAACACCTTCTCCTTTCAAGGCCATAAATTCTTTCCAATGGCTATCAGCCTCGCCATAAGGTTCAATCAACTCTACTTGAATGTTTTCGAGATTTAAAAAAGCCAGTTTAGCTTTTGCATCAGATAGATGTCCACGGTAATGGGTGGGGTTATCATGATGGCCTACTGCATTGGAAACCTGGGGTCTTTCCACGCCTAATACATCCACCCAATGCGTCAAAGTAGCTTCGATATCCTTAACGACGATTCCGATATGCAACATTTTTGTATCCGGCAACAGACCTTTTTTCGGTTGAAATTCGATCATATTTTTACTAAGGGCCAGTGAAATAAAGGCTAAGCAGCCAATAAATAGATATTTATACATCGCTTTTTTTTTAAGGTTTAACAAAGGAGATATACTCATTATCAATAACAATCTTTACTGATTATCCGTTTTGCCGGTAGGCAAAAAAATTAATTTGTCAATAAGTAGGATTTTGCAATTACTCATAAAGACCAAATTCAATAAAGGCGGTAAATCATAAATTAAAATTTTATATAACTATTGATCAAAAAAGATTACTTAAAAAGTCGTTCAGCATTTTATAAAAACAAAATAAATAAAGATTGATAAGAAATATAATTTTAATTAATTGAACTAATATGAACGTAATAACATTACCTTTGATGAGTCAAGTGGCGATACCATATTTCCAGTTGACATTTTATTTACTTTTTTAAAATTTAATTTATGAATATTTTTGTAGCAAAGTTAAACTTTGACACACGCGAGTCCGATTTACAGAATGCTTTCTCTGAATATGGAGATATCGATTCAGTAAAAATCATTATGGACAAATTTACTGGCAAATCAAAAGGTTTTGGATTTGTCGAAATGCCAAATGACGAAGAAGGGCAAAACGCAATTAACGGTTTAAATGACACGGAAGTGGACGGAAGAACCATAGTTGTCAAGAAAGCCGAACCAAGAGAGAATAGAAACAGTAATCGCGGCGGTGGCGGCGGCGGCGGCGGATACAATAGAAGATATTAGAATTAATATTTGATATTAAAAAGTCCCTGTGAAAACAGGGACTTTTTTTATTTTGGTGCATCCGAACAATGGATACTATATTTTGTGAATAGTATAGATTTTCGTTTAGAGAATTCTTTATTTCTATAACCAAAAGCTTGTCTTTTTGAAAATGCACAAATAGTAAAATGTATTACCTATTCAACATTTATTCATCTCATTATAACCACAAAGGACTAAAACGTTATATAGGTTATAATTTCTCAATTGAGAGAAGACTATCTTCTACCAATCTTACAAATTTGATTGGTATTTACTACTCTTATGATAGCCTTATGCCGGCTGGGCACTTACTTTTTTCCAACCATCCATGAAAAAAGTAAGCGAATATTAATTCCAATTTATTGAAATCTTAAGGTGTGGACATTTTTAATGATTTGATCGATAATAATTATTAGATATCAGTTTATTCCTAGTAGTTCTCATTATGCGGATTAACCTTTATTTATAGTATTTAATTATTTGAAACAATTATCCATCGGATACCATAATCCCAATTTGTAAGTCTGATCATCTGGAAATTAACGTTATACTTGCAGGTTTTAGATTTTCACCACTCACTTTTAATTCAATTTCTCCAGCTTTATGATCAGCCTGAACTAACACGACTAATTTTCCACTAAATAATTTCATAGTGGGCAAATGGAACATCTCTAATGAGGTAGGATCACCATTGCACGCCGCTCGAAAATTACCTGCCCCCGTTACCGCAAACTTCAATTGTTGGGAAGCCGTAGGACATGGAACTCCTTGATGGTCTACTACCGAAACGGTCACAAAAGCCAGATCTTCTCCGTCTGCATTAATAACCGTTCGATCTGGTTCAAGCACGATTTGGTGGGGTTCACCAGCCGTGCGAATCTCTTTTTCTGCAGCTGCCTGACCCTTTTGATCATAAGCCACCACTTTTATGGAACCGGGCTCATATTTGACATCCATCCACATCAGGCGATATCGGGTTTGAGGTGTTTCAGTATGTTTTCTTTGCACACCCATACTTTCCCCATTCACAAAAAGTTCAGCACTTTCATAACTCGTGTAGACAAAAACGGGGGTTGTTTCACCTTCCCGCCCTTCCCAATTCCAATGAGGAAGCAGGTGCAACGTTTCATCCGTGGTATTCCAACGGGACCGGTACAGGTAAAAACGGTCTTTGGGCAATCCGGCCAAATCATTAATACCAAAATAAGAACTCCGTGAAGGCCATTTAGTATCATAGGGAGTAGGCTCTCCTAAATAATCAAATCCGGTCCATACAAACTCGCCAATCACCCAAGGCATATCATCTTGCAACACAAAGTCTTCATCCGGCACATTGGACCAACTGCAGCATTCCAAGTCGTATGAAGAACATTGAAAATCATCATACTGCTTCATTTTAGCCTGTACTACCGGAAATTTATATATACCTCTGGAGCTCACTGTGGAAGCTGTTTCCGATCCCAGGATCATACCTTGAGGGAAAGCTTCATGTGCCTCCTTATATAAGTGGAGTCTATAATTAAGACCCGGGACATCTAACAGCGCTCCAAATCCAGATTGCATAGTAGCCTTTACCTGATCCATCCCTACCGTCACCGGTCGAGTAGGATCTTCGCGATGGAAAATATCTTGCAACCATTTGGCCCGTTTTGCCCCTTCAGAACCCCACTGGTCAGGCACCTCGTTTCCTGCACTCCACATTATGATGCTAGGATGATTGCGCGTCGCTTGAACTAGATTGACCACATCCTTTTCAGCATAGGTGTCAAAAAAACGATGATAGCCACTATCTACTTTAGGTCTTGCCCATTCATCAAAACTTTCTGCCAAAAACATCAATCCCATTTCATCGCACAATTCAAGTTGTTCGATGGAAGGCATATTGTGAGAACTGCGTACCGCATCACAACCCATATCTTTTAAAATAACTAATTGTCTCCGTAAAGCAGCCCTGTTTATGGCTGCTCCCAGCGGTCCCAAATCATGGTGCAAGCAAACACCTTTGAATTTGCGTACGACACCATTCAAACTAAAACCCATTTTAGGGTCATAATTTATTTCGCGAATTCCAAACCGGGTACTTACTTCATCCTTCAGGTTTTTACCCTGATACAATTGAGTAATCGCCGTATAAAGCGTTGGTGATTCAGGACTCCATAGCATTGGATTAGCGACTTTGATATTCTGATCAAATTCGTCACCAAAGGGCGTGACCGATCGATCTGTGGCTAAGGTGTCTCCATCCGTATTCAATATATGCGTTACTAACTGGATATTTTCTCCGCTCACTTTGGTTTTGATATTTACTTTTGCTAATTCAGGTGAGATAAAGGGAGTAGTCACATAAGTCCCCCATTGATCAATGGATTCATTGTTTTTCACCACGATTTGCACTTTACGGTACAATCCTGCTCCCGGATACCAGCGCGATGACAATGCCCGGTTATTGAGTTGGACAGCAATAGTATTTGGCCCATCAGCAATCACTTGATTAGTGATATCAAAATAAAAGTAGCTGTATCCATAGCCCCATTCTCCCACCTTTTTCCCATTAATAAATACCTGAGGCTCGCTCATCGCCCCTTCAAAAATGACCAATACTTTTTGTCCTGTTGTATAATTAGGCAACGTAAATTTATTTCGATACCACCCTTCTCCAGTATAAGGTAGGGCACCGGTGCGGCCCGTTTTCTCCGTAGCGATTTTTTCGTTATTCTGAACAATGGCAATATTTTGCTTGTCAATTTCTTTGTCAAATGGACCTTTAATGGCCCAATCATGAGGGACCTTCACCGATTCCCAATCTGCGTCATCAAAGTCTTTCTGATAAGCCAAATCACTTTTATCTTTAAAGAATTTCCATTCATCACTCAATTCAAAAGTTGTCCTTACTTGAGCATTTGAAACAACAGAACACATGATTAGTCCGCAGAATAAAAAAGTAAATTGATTGAATTTCATAATTGTTATGTTAGGGTTTGTTAAAGACTAGATTAACCTGTTCATGCTATTTTGCCAGTATCAAAGTTAGGCTTTGCTAATCAAATAAAAAGAGAAATCTTGATCATAAATATTATTAAGAGCAGATTATTTCACCCCTGCAGGAGGCTGGCAGGCCTTAAATCCCCTCGAGGGGGACAAATTGCGAAGGAATCTTGTTTCTTCTGCCTTTTATCTTTAGCCTTTTGCCTTTTTACCTTTTACCTTAATGCCAATTCAACATTCAACATTATATTCAACATATTATTATTCCACCCCCTTAATCCCCCTCAAGGGGGAAAAAGCGCAAAGGAGTCTTTATCCTCTACCTTTCATCCATTTATCTTTTACCATTTGCCTTT
>JAHEJC010000078.1 GCA_024639065.1 Lewinellaceae bacterium
TGCAACTTATGGACCTGCTGCGCGCATGGTGAATGGAACCTGGATATCTTCTAATGGAGATTCCATTCGTTGCCTCGATCCTTTATGTCTCTCAGTAGAAGTATTACCACCTGGTCCTACGGATTATATCATTACCCTAGAAGACGAGAGTGGTTGCCTGGCCTTAGATACAGTACGAGCAATTGTGGAAATTTCCAGAGATATTTCGTATCCGAATGTATTCTCCCCAAACCAAGATGGCTTGAATGACTACTTTAATTTATTCGGCAGTATATCGGCAGTGGATATTGATGTATTGCGAGTATTTGACCGCTGGGGAGGATTGGTCTACGAAGGATTTGATATTCCTTTGAATGATCGCAACCGGGGATGGGATGGTACGATTAATGGATCTTTCGTCAATCCAGGTGTTTTTACTTTTGTAGCCATGATCGAATTTGTAGATCGACAAATCATTCCATTCTCAGGAGATATTACCGTAGTAAGATGATGCGAATAATGGGTTTCTTGGTCTTATTTTTTATTTTTTCTGATTGCCAGAAAAATATGGATATTCCTGAAAATCCGGATATGGATATACTTACCCAGGGGATTGAAATACTGGACAGCGTTCAGCTGATTTATAGTGATTCTGCTTTTGTCCGCGCTATTGTAACTGGTCCGAAAATGTATCGAAGAAAAAATAAACGCTATAGTGAAGATGAGTTTATTCAGGGTGTTCATGCTGAATTTTATGATCGAGCAATGAACCTGCAATCTACTCTGGATGCAGGCTACGCACTGCGGAAAGAAAAAGAAGACCAAATCTATGTCCGCAATAATGTGATCCTGAAAAATCATGAAGGTGAAAAGTTGGAAACCTCTGAACTCATTTGGAAAGAAAAAGAAAAAAAAGTTACCACAGAAAAAGCCTATAAAATCACTCGAAAAGATGGCACCATTGTGACTGGCTTTGGTTTTACTTCAAATGAAGATTTTACCGTGTTTAAATCTCATTCCATCCAAAGCCGTTTTCAAATGAAAAGCAAACCGTAATACAAAGTATAAGTTTTAGCGCTAAAAAATAGCCCTCATTCACTAAAGTTCCGGCGAGTAGAAAAGGTAAAAGGTTTACAGAAATGAATCAAGCAGATAGTAGTTCATTGAGGTAATCTGAAAAAGCATAAAAGGCTTGCTCGCCGAAGGAGGTACATTTTAAACGAGCTGTGGTTTCGGCCACCATTTTCTATCCAATTTTGGCTAATAAAACCCACAACGACTCATGGGTCAGTGAAGCGGCCACATTTGTGTCAGGGTAGCAAGCTCACAGCAAAGCAATCTCATTTCTCTCAGCGAAGCGGTCACTCTTCTGTCAAGATTTCTTACATTTGTTAAAACAATAATAAATCAATTGTTAGTCATTTATATCATTCTGTTTTTAATTCTATCTGCATTTTTCTCCGGCTCGGAAATAGCTTTTGTTTCTGCCAACAAATTGGGGATTGAATTGAAGCGTGAGAAAGGTGCCCGGCAAGGCAAAATCATGGCTGGATTTTATGACAAGCCTGAATCTTTCCTAAGCACAATGCTGGTTGGCAACAACATCGCACTGGTTATATTCACCATTTTAATGGAACAACTACTAAATCCTGTATTGATTAATTTGCCTGGTGGTGAAATTGCTGAACTGTTAATTGCCACCTTAGTAAGTACCATTGTTGTTTTAATATTTGGTGAATTTTTGCCGAAAACAGTTTTTAGGATTTATGCAAACGATGTGATTTATGCATTTACGTACCCTTTGCAATTTTTTAGAAAACTGCTTTACCCAATAACGGTCATAATAAATCGTTTTTCAAGTTTTCTATTGAAAGTTGTTACTTCCGGACCACAAGAAAAGGTTGAAAACATATTAACCCGATTTGATTTGGAACATTTTGTGGCTGGGGATGGAGAGAGTCAATCTGAAGAGATCGAAACGGACATGTTTAAAAATGTTTTGCATCTTAAACAGACTAAGGTAAAAGAGATTATGATTCCGAGAAATGAAATTGTATATATTGATATTAATGATTCAATACCTGAATTGATTACTGTATTCCAGGAGAGTGGTCATTCCAGAATAATTATTGTAGATGATGAAATCAACCATATTTTAGGCTATGTGCATCATCAGCAATTACTAAACAATCCCAAAAACATAAAAAAGATACTATTGCCGTTACCTATCATTCCGGAAACTATGAATATCCAGGATTTATTGATCCAGTTCATCAAGGAACAATCTGGTCTGGCCTGGGTTGTGGATGAGTTTGGAGGTACCGCTGGTATAGTTACTTTGGAAGATATTTTAGAAGAAATATTTGGAGAAATTGAAGATGAACATGATGAGGAGGTGTATACGGAAATTATGATCAACGAGAAAGAATTTGTCTTTTCTGGACGATTGGAAATTGATTATTTAAATGATAAATACACGCACCTCAATTTCCCAGACGGAGAATATGCAACGTTATCCGGCTACATCGTAATCACCACCGCTTCCATTCCCGAACAAGGGGATAAAATAGATTTAGGTAAATATACTTTCATTCTTGAATCCGTTAGTGAGAAAAAGATTGAGACAGTGCGTGTAATTGTGACAGACCGTACTGAAGATTAACCCAATCGGAGCAGATCGAGAAACTCTGCGGTCATCATAGCCGTTGCTCCCCACAAAGTATGACCTTCCAAATCAAAATAAGGTACATTTCTTAAAACCAGGTCTGGGTGAACTGGAATGTCTTTAGTCATAATAATGGCCGGATCTTGGATATAGTCTAATTCTACTTCTAAAATGTCATCCAATTCGGCCACTTCGAGCCTAAAGTCAGGTACTTCATCTACAAATCCCACGAAAGGATGTACGGCAAAATTACTAACTGGAATATACAATGACGTTAATGCACCAATAATATTCGTTTCAGGAACCGATACGCCGATCTCTTCGTACGTCTCCCGGATAGCAGTATGTTTTAGACTGAAGTCATCAATTTCATATTTTCCCCCCGGAAAACTGATTTGGCCTTTATGAACGTCTCCCTCTATAGCTTTGCGTTTAATATAGATCAAATGAATACCTGAATCTTTTGGGTATAATAAGATCATTACGCCGGCCTGCATGGCCGTAGCAGGTGCATTATACCTTGGCCGTCGATCCTCGAAGATCATCCTGCGGTGAGATCGATTACCTGGCAAGTCTGTAGCCAATTGTTGCTTTAAATGTTGGATGAAACGACTAAACATCTATTAAATAAACCTTTGGGAAACAAAAATGTTATCCAATATAATAGTGAGAAATGACCATTTTGCCGTCATTAAGACTGTCCCTCTTTATAAATACTATTTCTTATTTGATTTTTGAAGATAATTCTCCAACGCCATAGTCATCGATGGTGCTTCCGGGGCAGGCGCCTTAATATTAATAGTAAGTCCTCTTTCCTCTACAGCTCTGGAAGTACTATTCCCAAATACGGCAATTCGGGTTCTGTTTTGCTTGAAAGAAGGAAAGTTTTCATATAAAGATTCGATACCTAGTGGACTGAAAAAAACTAAAACATCATACGTAATGTCAGCCAAATCTGAAAGATCACTAGCCACAGTTCTATACATCATCGACTCCGTATAATCAAAGGCATTTTGAGTAAGATAATCCATAATCGGTAAAGCTCCAAGATTTGAGCAAGGCACTAAAAATTTATTTTGCTCTTTGTGCTTTAACAATGCAGGTGTTAAATCTTCAATTTTGCGCTTACCAACAAAAACTTTTCTTTTTCTATATACAATGAATTTCTGCAAATAATTGGCAACCGCCTCTGATAAACAAAAATATCGGGTTTCTGCCGACATTTTCACCCTTGTCTCTTCGCAAATTCTGAAGAAATGTTCTATTGAATTCTTACTGTTGAATATAACGCAGTTAAAATCATCACACCGAATTCGTTGTTTTCTAAATTCCTTCTCAACCACAGACTCTACGTGAATAAAAGGTCTGAAATCGATTTGCAGCCCGTACTTCTCTTCCAGCTTAAAATAAGGAGATCTGGCTGGTTTTGGTTGAGAAATTAAAATAGATTCTATTCTGCGATAATTTTCTGAGCGAGCAGATGATGCCATATTTAAATTTCATTTTTATGTAAAATTCGCCAAAATTACTTTGTAAAACATCAATAAGGGGGCGAATTCGACCGCGCAAAGGTAAAGAAAAAAATGAAATTTATAATGAGAAAGAATTCTTGCACTTAATAATAATCCACGAAATTGTCTGAGAAGGAACATGAACAATATGGCCCCCAAACCTGCAAAGATAGCTGGTTTAGATAAATTTTCAGTTCCAAAAGCTAACAACCAATTCATTCCAAAGAGAATAAGTCCCAAAAACAAATTAAACTGCATAATCACAAAGCTGAATTGGCTGGCCTCCTTTTGAACCGGAAATAATGACCCCAGGATCCATAAAACCAGGTGCCTAATTAAATAAACACCGGTGACACCACCAATAAAATAATACCATGGGAAATTAAAAATCCCGGTTAAAGGTTTTTGGGCCAAAAACATAAATACACCTGCTTGTGCAAAAAAGTTGACGTAGAGTAAATAGGATAAGAACTGAGTGAATCCCTTGTTATATTCTCTATAGGTTATCCTCAAATAATTGTCACTTAGTAATGACTTGGATATTTCCGGAATAAGCTTGCGGTTGATATTGACTACAAAAGTTAATAAAACTAAAAAACCTAATAATATCCAAAAAATATAATTAGTCAATATATTGTTGAAGTATCCTTTGACTTTTTTATCCTTAGGTAAGGCACCTTGAATAGCTGCAGATGAATCTAATTCCGAAGGCTCAAGGTTGTATTCACTTACATCATTTTGCGGATCAACCTCAGCTTTAGTCTTCCGATGCTTTACATTATCAATGTTAAAGGGATTATCATCAACTGATTGATTCTTACTATCAATTTTCAACAATAAGTTATCCACTGATTCAATATGCCTGGGCTCGACCGGCAGTGGTTTTTCTATACCTGATGAAGAATCTTCAGTGCTTGAAACTGGAGTGAATAAAAGTTTTTCCGGAATAGCTTCAGAACGGGTATTGGCTAACGGATTTTTAGTGCGAAGCGAAACACTTCGATCAGAAAATACATCAAATGGATTATCCGCTAAGCTATCGATTGAAATGGTCTTGGCAGAAGTCAAAACCGCCATCTTTTCGGGCATGTCCTCGCTCTGAGACTCTACCTGAGAAATCCTATTCTCAATCTCAACTACTGATGTATTCTCGATCGGATTTTGAAAACGTGCATTGTTTATTTTGGTAGGAGAAGGATCAGCTTTTCTATAAACGTCAAAAGGATTTTGTTGTCCATTCACTGAGATAGCGAATAACATCAATGAGACCAAATAACACAAATCGCAGCTCAATGACTTCATAAACGTGCAAATCCTAGTTTAAATCTTCCTATTCTATTACAATTACATCAATTAATATGCCGAAGTATTGATCCGCTTCATTCTTGTACCTAAGAGATTAATATGAATTGGTTGAAACAAATACGGCAACCTTAATTGTTATCATTTTAAATGACGCTAAAAAAAAGCAAAGTCACAGGTAATATAGTCTATATCCATCAAATAAAGGATTGTAAATCAGTTGTTAACAGTTGTTAATAAATGAAAAGTGGTTCTAAGATATTGATATCTTCACGTTTATTTTTTTAATTACAATATTTGGAGAACAGGACAATTATACAAACATTAGTTCTGGGGGCAATCGTAATCCTCAGTATGCTTGTATTCCAATCTTATAATTTAATTAATAAATGGAGTCAGGAAAACAAGAATTTTTCACAAACTACTTATATAGCGCTGCTTAATGTGGCGAGAAGGCTTTCCATCCTTAATCAAAACACACTTCCTTCCAGGGATCTTATCAAGCAATTATCTGGAAATTATTTTGTAGTCAATATCAATAATCATATTGATGCCGGGGTGCTTGAACAATATTTACTGGAAGAGTTTCAAGCTCATGGTCTAAACATGGATTTTGAATATGGGATTTATGATTGTGCTAATGATGAAATGGTTTACGGAGATTTCTGCAGTATTGCAGAGAAAGAATATAAAAATGCACCCCTTGGTGACTTACCCAAATATCAAGAATTTATTTATTACTTCGGTGTAAAATTCCCCAATAAATCCAATTTTATCATTGATAATATCAGACTTGCCATTATATTCTCCATTATTTCTCTCCTGGCAATCATATTTTTTGTGTATTCTGTATATATAATCCTAAAACAACAGAAGCTTTCTGAGTTACAAAAAGATTTTATCAATAATATGACCCACGAATTTAAGACACCTATATCTTCGATCAAATTGGCCAGTGAGACTTTAATTAAATCCAATGCTATCAAATCTGATTCGAAGTTAAATCAGTATGCACATATTATCAGAGGTCAAAATCAGCGTCTCAATGATCAAATTGAAAAGATTTTGAGCCTGGCAAAAATGGAAAAAGAACAATTCAAACTGAAAATTGAGTCAGTAGATTTTCATCAATTACTCCAACAGGTTATACAACCCTTTGAAATAAAAATTTCAGAATTAAAGGGTGACCTTAATGTTAATCTAGCTGCAAAAAATACAATTATACAGGCTGATCGATTGCATCTTACTAATGTATTGAATAATTTGATAGATAATGCTGTGAAATATGCTGATGGACGCCCTCATGTGACCATATCAACCAGTGAAAATAATGGAAAATTGACTTGTACGATAGCAGATCAGGGTATTGGTATCGCGGAAGAACATAGAAAGAAGTTGTTTACCAAATTTTATAGAGTACCCACTGGAAACATTCATAATGTAAAAGGTTTTGGTTTAGGTCTATTTTATGTAAAGAACATATGTGATGCCCATGGATGGGAGCTGGATCTTCAAACCAAACTTGGAGCCGGATCCACCATGATATTGGAATTTTAATTCGTTTTTATGAAAAAAGAACAGACCCATATTTTGTATGTTGAGGATGATGAAACACTAAGTTTGATCACGAAGGAAAACCTTGAATCACATGGTTATTTAGTAGATCATGCACCAAACGGATCCTTAGCATACAATCTCTCCAGACAGAAAAAATACGATCTATATGTCCTAGATGTGATGCTTCCAGAAATGGATGGATTTACCTTAGCGGAAAAAATTAGAGAGAAAGATGCAGATGTGCCCATACTATTTCTATCTGCAAAATCGATGAAGGAAGATAAGATTCAGGGATTAAAGATTGGAGGAGATGACTATATAACTAAACCTTTCAGTATTGAAGAATTGATTCTTCGGATCGAAGTGTTTTTGAAACGAAATAAAATAAGCAATCCCTCTGGACAAAGAGAAAAATATATTGGCGATTATTTATTTGATTACTCCAATTTGTCCATCATTAAAAATGGCGCCGAGATTGTAATGACCCAGCGCGAGGCCGATTTACTGAATTATTTGTTGCAACGGAAAAACCAAGTGGTAAAAAGATCACTAATATTAGAAGCCATTTGGGGTGAAGATGATTATTTCTTGGGCCGTAGTTTAGACGTTTTTATTTCCAGGTTGAGAAAACACTTTGTCCAGGATGAGTCCATTAAGATTGAAAATATTCATGGGGTAGGCTTCAGACTCAAGTGTTGAAATCGATATTAACCTATTAATTAGGCCTGCATCAGAGAACTGACACTACTCTAATTCGCATTGGCCCAATCAGCCCAGAAGGCTTTAGTGGCACTTCATCCCAAGGCATCATCCAAGCATTTGGTCCTTTATTTACATTGGTATTCGTTCTGCGTTGTGCTGATCCGTTTTGATAATCACCAACCATATGATTATTCAATAAATTGGTGACCTCGATGGTGCAAGCCAGTTTCGTCAATAGCGGGATTGATACCCAAGAACAACCAACATAATCTAGGCCAGTTGTAAAATGGCATTTAAAATCCATATTTATTAATTAAGTAAATTACAAAACAAATTGCGAAAATTTCTATCTCATGAAGACCTCAGATGATATCCATTCTAAACTTATTCACTCTAAGTATTACGACATCAGAACCTCTGAAATTACGAGTACCAAAGTGATGTCGATCCCCAGTCTTATTCGACTCTTTATGGAGTCCGCCATGTTACATGCGATTGAATTGAAGGTATCAGTATGGCATCTAGAATCTCAACAATTGTCGTGGGTCATTAGAAGATTTAGCCTTACAATTAATACCTTGCCAAAACTAGGTGATCAAATCCAAATTTCTACAAATCCATCCGGCAATGATCGGTTATTCACCTACCGCGATTTTATTCTAAAAAATGACCTAGGGGAAGTCCTTGCCACTGCTTCCTCCTCCTGGATCATGATCAATCTAGCTTCTCGAAAGCGCACAACCCTGCCAATGTATATCCAAAATTTACTCAAACCTACCAATCAATTCAAGCACCAGCCTCGTACAATGGGAAAATGGCCTTTGGGGGAGATACTGATCAAATCACAGAACTTTGACGTCCAATACCACCAACTAGATTTCAACAAGCATATGAGCAATCTATATTATCCAGAATGGATCTTGGAACCATTTGGAGCAAAATGGTTGAAAACATATCAATTAAAATCAATGGATATTGTATACAAGAATGAATGCCAATATGCAGATAAAATCAATGCTCAACTGTTTAAAAATGATACCTTTCATTTTACCCATCGAATTCTCAAAGCAGATGGAATCGAAGCATTAGTAGCTCAAACTAGATGGGGGTGAAAGGCTACTTTTTTTTCACATTTCTCTCGTAGAGTTTGATCCATTGCTGAGCATTCATTTTAGACACCAACTCGCCTATAAGCGTATAAGGAATATGATCAACCTTTTTGAACCGGATGCAACTTTTACCCATATCTAATTTATACTTGCTGTGCGTTGGATATTCTTTTTGAAACCACTCCAGCATATCTTTATCAGCATAAAGCCCCATGTGATAAACAGCGATAAAATTTTTTTGAGAAGCAATGCTCATAAATGGAAGAGGTGTCTTTGGATCACAATGGTAGCCATCCGGATATATTGAGTGAGGAATTACATAACCAATCATACCATAACTCATTGTTTCTTCAAATCCATCCGGCAAATTATCCAGGATAATGCTGCGCAAAGTCATCATGGGTTCTTTTCTTTCTTCAGGTAATTTACTGATATAATCTAAAGGAGATGATGCGGTTATTTTCATATAATTCAGTTGTATTATTAATCAATTTATAAAATTATCACTGAAATGTAAACAGGGCATTCGTGTTTTGATCTTTAAAATTACTAAACGCTATGTTTTAGACCGTATACCCTCTAAATGCTGGTGCAACAAAGCATTAAATTGATCTGCTTGTTCCCACATTACGAAATGGCCAGCTCGATCAATCATTTTATATGATGAGCGCCGGATTTCATTACTTCCAGTGCGCGCGATACTTTCTGGATTTTCTTTAGGATTCAAAAACCGGTTGGGGATTAGTTGATCATGCGTACCAAAAACCACCAGACATTCCTGACGGATTTCTTTCAATCTTCCAAAAACAGGTTCGTTCAGCATACTCATCGTTCCATAGTGTATGAGTTTGCAATAGAAATTGAAGTAATGTTTATCTTTAATTATATCGAACCGATCCTCAATCATAAAAGCTGCATCTTCTGGAAAGTCGTAAAAATTCAGTTCAAAGTTTTGGATTATTTGATCGCTCGAAAGATTGGCATACATTTCTGGTCTGGAAATGGATTCAAACCAAGTTTTTTGGTATTCATTGAATACCTCAAATCCAGCAGGTGCGGTCAAAATTAATTTGTCTACGATGGTATTTTCCATCAGGGCGGTTATCACTGCTATCTGGGCACCCATTGAATGACCGACGACTACCGCTTTTTGGATATTTAATTTTTTTACCAACCCCACTACAGATCGAGCATAGAAGGAAAGTGATACTTTTGGGTCAAGTTTAGTCGAACCTCCATACCCGGGAAGATCAAGTGAAATGCAACGATAGTATTTCTCTAAATAAATTATATTCTTTTCAAAGGCACGCTTATTACTTCCCAGGCCGTGAATAAAGATAAGTGGTGTACCTTTACCCCTTTCTGTAAAACTAATTTGTATTTCCGAATCTATATAAATAGACTTATTCAATTTTGTGAACTCCTTATTTTTTAATAATTTGATAGGGAATTAAAAAGTTAGAATTTTTAACGAGACAATAGTAAGTATTATTTATAAAACCATTTAAATTTTTCGCACATGGATAATCAAAAACAAAAAATCGCATTGGTCACTGGTGCAACTGGAGGCTTAGGTACTTTCATGGTAGAAAGATTGATGGCTGATGGTTTTAAGGTAATTGGTAATTATAGATCGGAGAGCAAGAAAGAAGCTTGGATCAAAAAATTAAAAGAAGAAGGCCATCCTGTGCCTTTAATGTATAAAGCCGATGTATCAGATTATGCTTCGGTAGAAGCGATGATGAACAAAATTAGGGAAGAAGTAGGCACCGTGGATGTATTGGTTAATAATGCCGGTATTACCCGGGATGGTTCTTTCAAAAAGATGTCTTTTGAGGATTGGGATGCCGTCATGAGAGCCAATCTTTACAGCGTATTTAATTGTTCCAGAACGGTCATCAATGATATGCTGGAAAATGGATACGGAAGGATTATCAATATCTCATCCGTAAATGGGCAGCGGGGACAATTTGGCCAGGCAAACTATTCAGCTGCAAAAGCAGGGATGCATGGTTTTACCAAAACATTAGCCATGGAAGTGGCCAAAAAAGGGATAACGGTCAATACTATATCCCCGGGTTATATTGCCACGGATATGGTAATGGCTGTTCCCCAAGAATGGAGAGATAAAATTGTGGCCAACATACCTATGGGTAGATTAGGCGGAATGGAAGAAGTAGCCCATCTGGTATGCTTCCTGGCCTCAGAAAAAGCAAGCTTTATTACCGGTGCCAATTATGCGATCAACGGAGGACAACATGTTTATTAGCGGGGGTGAAAGGGAAAGGGCTAAAAGGTTAATGGGTTAAGTGGCTTCAAATTGACTGGATATTGTCGATTAAGCGATTGCCGATTCAACATCAAATGTCATGTTCAAAAAAATGCTAATCTTCTTAACCTCTTTACTCCTTAACTATTTTTAGTCTCTCTTAATTAACCACTTCACTAGGGCGGGTGTCAATAAGTTTTGAGATTTTGACCCAACAAATACACCAATGTGGCCTCCTGGAAATTCCAATAATTCATTATCAGTGGAGCCAACGGCATCATTCAATGGTTTCGTACTTGAAGGAGGTACGATATGATCAGCTACTGCATAGATGGTAAGGATCGGCATGGTAATCTTTTTGAGATCAATTTTACGACCACCAATTTCCAATTTACCTTTAATCAGCTTATTTTTCTGGTAAAGTTCTTTAATAAAAAACCGAAAGGTCTCCCCTGCCTGGTCTGGGCTGTCCGCTACCCATTTTTCCATCCGTAGAAAATTCATCATCCGACCTTTATCCTTCATCACCTCAGGAAGGCCCATATACTTTCTCATCTTGGCCATGGGTTTCAACAAATCAAACGAAGTATTTAGAAAGTCTCCGGGCACTACCCCTCCAAATCCATCTACAATGGCATCGACATCCATATCTTGCGCCCAGGTAAACAATAGTCCGTCACCATTTTTGAATTCCACCGGGGTAACCAGGGTGATAAGATTTTTTACATTTTCAGGATATAAAGCCGAATAGATTACACTGAATGTACCTCCCTGGCATACACCTAAAAGATTAATCGAATCCATTTCATGAGCATCTTTAATAAAATTGACACAATCATGAATGTTCCCAAGAATATAATCTTCAATAGATTTATAGCGATCTAGTTTGCTGGCATAACCCCAATCGATGAGATATACATCCAATCCTTCACTGAGCATTTTCCGAATAAAACTCCGGTTGGGCTGAAGATCCATCATTTCCCAACGATTGACTAAGGCATAGGCAATCAATACCGGTGTATCGCACTTAATATCCGCGTCGGATACAAAATGATAGAGTTTAACTTTGCCATCTTGCCACACTACCTTTCTTTTGGCGGTAGCAATATCTACCGTATCAATATCCGTTATGTTCCTAATAGCTTCACCGACAGTATTTACCTGTTCAACAACTTTATCCACAATATTCGACATGTATTCTATTTTTTGTTATTCAGTACTTTTGCTTGTCCAGCCCAATCATCCTTCTTAGCCCTTCCTTTGAAAGCAGTAAGCATAGAATCCAATAATTGATATTCCGGATTTTTCATTTTAGCTATTTGAGCAAAGGTAAATATGCCCATATTATTTAGCATTCCTTCCAACTTATTTCCGACACCGTTAATCTGTTTAAGATCATCCCGTTTCCCATTTGCCTTTCCTATTCGCAACAATAGATCACCATTCTTAGAAATCTTATTTGGAATATTTTCTTTTTTCAATTTTTCTGATGGCGTTGCATCAACTAATGTTTTGGTAACGGGCCTCACTTTTGGAGTTGGTTTTGGGGAGGTAAATTTTTCAGAAAAAGTTTTTTCTAAAGCATATAAACGATTTTCTAATCCTCGAATTTTATTTCTCAACTCTTTATTTTCTAAGGCGATTTCATCAGCAAATGAATTCGTTAAGAAAGGTAAATCTGAGGCTGTAGTTTCAATAAACTTTTCCATTTGAGTCTTAGTGCTCACTGCAGCCTTGGAGACCGCTGATTGTAACACACTATATTCTTTTGATTTTAATACGTCCGTGACACAGTTCTCCAGGTTATTGATAAAAAGATTAAAGAATTCCTGATAATCGGGTAACGCATTCTTTTCCTTGTATTGATTTGTAAAATGTACCAGAGTTTCTGGCAACGCTTTAACACTTGACTCATATACTTTTTGTTGCATTTCAAAATTCTTTGTCAAGTAGGTTATAAAGGAATATTGGATATCTTTAAGATGTTTCAATGCTTGAATTTCTTTTCCTTGCCCACTGAAATTCATGGTAGCGTCCATTGATTCATTCAAAAATTTCGTGATCCCATAAAAATATTTGAATGGAGAATCATCTCCATCCATAGCAGCATTGAATTTCTCTAGGTGTTCGCCCCAGTAATTATCGAAGGTATGCTGTTTATCAAACCAATTATAGGCTTTATCAAAAGCATCTTTGATTTCAGTTAAATAGTTTTCCTGATTTCCTACAATGTTGAATCCCATAAATTTGCCAACCAGGTCTTTGTAATCTTCCATCTTGAGGAAGTTTTTTATTTGATCCCAATTGCTCATGTCAAATTCCATCATTTTCAGCATTGGATCCCAGAATTTGTACATATTTTCAAAGACGCCCCGGAACTCTTTATAATACCCTTGTTGAATAAATGGGGTTTTATTTATTAATTCTTTTTCTATCCAAGCGTTACCCTTTTCCATCCATTCCTTGGTAGCCTGGATTGGATTAAACTCCTGGCCTTTTCCATTTAAGATAAATGGGTTTGAGGCTTTTGCAGGATTGAATTGATCAAAAGCTTTTTGATAAATTGCACTCCATTCCTCAAATAGCTCTTGTTGTTTCTTTGCAAATTCAGAAAACAACGCTGGTTGATCATCAAAAACCTTTTTTAGATTACCCATCTCTGCAGCATCTTTCCAAAATTTCTTGGATTTTTCTTCCCAAGACTTTAGGAAATCTTTAGGCTCTACATCCAAGGTTTCTGAGACCGTTTTGTTAAAGTCCTCGCCGGCCTTCTTCCAATAATCAACAATCTTTTTTTGACTATCGACTAACGTTTCATATTGAGATTTCATCTAAAAAAGGTTTTTACAAGTGATTGATTTATAATTATTTAGCATCCGTTAAAGTCTCCAAATTCTTTTTTGCCGTTTCAGTAATTGCCTCTGCACTTTCTTTGTAAAGTTTTTCTGCTGTATGATATTTCTTTTCGTATTCAGCCGTATCAAATTTTTTCCAATAGTTTAAAGCGAAATCAAATGATTCTTTGTAAAACTTGCTTTGAAGATTCATGGTTTCTTTGAATTTAGCGGGCATTTCTTCTACAAATTTTGCTGGTTCTACCGGCTTAAACCATAAATCTAAAAGGGCTTTCGTTTCTTTTTGGTATGCTTCTACAATTTTCATACCTGGTACTTCGGCGACTTTGTAAAGGTCAGCAATAGCACTCGCATTTTTTGATAGTTTATCAACAAGTTGTTTTTGGTTGTCTACTATCTTTTCGAACTGATTTTTTGTATTTGCCATTTTATTTGATTTATAATATAACTAAATTAAATTTTATGATCTGTTTACAAACACAAAAGTAAAATGGAACCTAAAGTTAATCAATACCAAATTTGCATATTTATCTATTGACTTTTACTAATTATTCGACTTATTTAATATGTATATACCTGATATTCTGTTTATTAGATAATAATATATACAGGTTGACTTAATTAATTTTTAGATAAATTATTAGTCCACGCTATGAATTTATTCCTTTATCCTATTGATTATTAGCTTATTAAGTACTCAATTTTTGTATTATAATTAAATAGTCAACCCTTTATTAATATTTCTTTCTTTTGGACCTGGTGTTTTTGTCATCTAATTTTACTGCTGCAAAAATTTCATCACATTTAAAACACCAACATCGTGAACAGACTAAAGAATCGAGTTGCAATCATTACTGGTGGGGCCCAAGGAATTGGTAAAGGGACCGCGAAAAAATTTATTGCTGAAGGCGCTAAAGTCGCTATTTGGGATATCGACCAGGAAAAGGGAGATGCCTTGGCCAGAGAACTTTCTTCAGATGGGTCTATTTGTAAATTTTATCAAATTAATACAGCTGACTACGGTGCGGTGGAAAAAGGTGCCGCCAAAGTGGTCGAGGATTTTGGTAAAATTGACATATTACTCAATAATGCCGGCATAACCAGAGACGCAACTCTTAAGAAGATTACTTTAGACCAATGGCAACAAGTAATTGATGTGAACCTCAGTGGCGTATTTTATTGTACCAAAGCCGTCTATCCTTACATGGCCGAAGCTGAATACGGTCGAATTCTGAATGCATCATCGGTAGTTGGCCTTCAAGGTAATTTTGGACAATCAAATTATGCAGCAGCTAAAGCAGGCGTCATTGGAATGACCAGAGTCTGGTCACGAGAATTTGGAGCTAAAAATATAACCGTCAATGCCGTTGCACCCGGGTTTATCGAAACAGATTTAATGCTTACGATTCCTGAAAAAGTATTGGACCTGTTTAGGAGAAAAACACCATTACATCGATTGGGCACGGTAGATGAGGTAGCTAATGTATATGTCTTTCTCGCTTCGGATGAGTCGTCTTATATCACCGGTGCTGTGATTAATGTAGACGGTGACATTGCTATGTAATTGGGTTTGATTAAGGATTCGTATTTTTAAGCAAAAATTCACCGGATCTTGCCATCAAAACTTAATAAGTTTAGTACATTTTGTGATAGCCTGCTGCCACACGAACTAGATTATTTAATCAAAGTTCAACAATTTAAAGACCGCGACAGGTTATCCATTCTAAATCAAATTATTGGTCAGCAAGATCAGGATTCATTCACATTTGATGATACAGTAGATAAGCGGAAATACTCCCATTTAAAAAATTGGATTGAAAACAGACTCGCAGAAATTGATGTCGATCTATCACTCAAAAGAATTTTAGAGGTAGAGGAAGCTATTTTCACCGATCAAATAAATTCAGCCTCCGAAAAATTACTCTTGAGGTCCATCGGAAAATGGGACCACACCTTTTTTTATTTTCGCAAGTGGTATGAGGTTATCAAGGTATTCAGGAATTATTTGCTGATTCGAATGCGGTACAAAGAAATTGCGCTAATTGACCAATTCCTGGAAAATCACCAAAAAGCTTATTTACTTTCCCATCAGGTAAATGATCAAATTCAATTTATTTCCGAAGAAATAATCGAACAATACAAAACGCACAAAGGAGATACCAAAAAACATATCGATTCCTTATCCAAAATGTTTATGGATGAATCGCTGGATCATTACAATCGGTTTCAAGCATTTATAAGGTTGATTTTTATTGGTTTTAATTATCGGGACTTTACTTTTCTCCTTGATCATTTTGATTCGTTTGATCAAATGCTTTCTGACGGTAAATTTTACTCGAAAAGAATACTCCTCAATTATTATAGTAACCGACTACTTTTGCATTCGAGAGCAAGAGAGTATGATGCAGCCGAAAAATATGGCAACTTATCTATCAAGGTAAAAAATCAAGACTACCTCTTATATCTCAACAACTTAATTGCGGTGTTACTGCGTCGCGGAAAATTTGAATACGCTATGGAGGCATTACAAAAAGGTGCATCTGAAGCAAAAGAAACCACCAATTTTCATAATAAAATTGGATACGTCTCCTTCTACGTAGAGACTTTAAACAGACTTGGCAAATTTAAAAATGCTGAAAATTATGCACGGGTATTTTTAAGCGCCTATAGGGCGGAGGTCTTTAAATACAGATGGCATATTTTCTTTACCACCTATCTGGAATCACTATTGCGACAACAACAATATGCTGAATTAGTAAAGGTAGCTTCGCAACATAAACTATTAGAAAGGGATAAGGCCTATAGTAAAAAAGAAGGCTATTCTCCAATCATTTCCTGGTACATTATGATTGCGCGGTATGAGAATGCCATGATTGATAAAGAAGAGGTAGTGAAGCTGATGTCGAGAGATCTTAAGCGAATGAAAGAAACTAGCAGCCCGGAAGACCTGGATGCACTTGTTAAAAAAATATCCCTCTTCTTTCCCTTTATTACCAGGCAACTACAAGTGTAAAAGAGCTGTTAGCACACCTTATAATTATTATTACTTCGATAAATGAAGTATTATCTTTGAATGCAGGTTAAAATCTATGGAAATCAATTTATCTAGTTTATTTAATGACTTATGATCAATCAGTTTGACTGGATGGGCAAATGGGCTATTTATAGTCCCGATAAAATTGCACTCAAAGAATTGGATAGTGGAAGACAGGTCACCTATGGAACATTGGACCAACAAGCTCAACGAATTTCTTCCATGTTTCAGTCAACTTATAAATTGATAAAAGGAGATCGTGTGGTAATCCTGGCCGAAAATTGCCTGGAATATTATATCCTGTTCTCCATGGCTCAAAAAACCGGGATTATCCTGGTGCCTCTCAACTACCGATTGGCACCCACGGAAATTGCAAACTTAATAGCAGACGCCCAACCAAAACTGATCCTTTTCGAACCTAAGTTTGAAGAATTACTGGTAGAGATCGATTCACCAATTGAAATGATGAACATCAGTAATCTGAGCACGCTGGATCGTGAACGAGGTTTTATCCCAGCTTCTATACATGAAGATGATCCCATTTTTATCCTCTACACTTCCGGATCTACAGGACTCCCCAAAGGAGTCTTATACACCCATAAAATGCTTTTATGGAATAGTATAAATACAGCCTTATCCTTAGGAATTAATGCTTCTTCGAGAACGGTAAATTTTATGCCTCCTTTTCATACTGGCGGGTGGAACGTGTTGACTACACCTTTTTTACATCGAGGTGCCTATTCCTGTTTTTTGAAAAAATTTGATGCGCAGCAAATTTTGAAAGTGGTGCGGGAAGAATCCCTCCATCTTTTCATGGCGGTCCCAACCATGCTATCGATGATATCATCCCTGGATGATTTTAAGACCGCCGACTTAAGTACACTGGACTATCTGATTGTCGGGGGTGAATCACTTCCCATAAGCGAAATTGAAAAATGGCACCAACGGGGTGTACCGATCCGTCAAGGATATGGAATGACGGAGGTGGGGCCTAATCTTACATCCTTGCACCAAGATGACGCAGTGACAAAAAAAGGCTCCATTGGCAGACCCAATTTTTATTTAGAGACAATGGTTGATCCAGCATCTGGAGAATTATTGTTAAAGGGTCCTGTTGTGACGCCTGGATATTGGAATAATCAGGAAGCTACTAATAAAGCTTTTCGGGATGAATGGTTTTGTACTGGCGATGTGGTAGAGCAAGATGAAGAAGGTTATCTGTATATTGTAGACCGCTTAAAAAACATGTACATCTCCGGAGGAGAAAACATTTATCCTGCAGAAATAGAAAGGGTATTGCGTACCCACCCCAATATTGAAAATGCGGTAGTGCTTGGCATCCCAGATGACAAGTGGGGCGAAGTAGGTAAAGCATTTGTCGAAGTAAATCAACCCACTGCTCCCGAAGAGATGCTGGCATACTGTAAGCAAAAATTGGCAAAATTCAAAGTGCCTAAACAATTGCTAATCGTAAAAGAGCTACCCAAAAATGCTACCGGAAAGGTCGATCGAAAAAGACTTTATGAAGGACGACGTTTCACTTTACCTTCATAACCAGCAAGGACGACGTTTCACTTTGCCTTCATAACCAGCAAGGACGACGTTTCACTTTGCCTGCATAACCAGCAAGGACGACGTTTCACTTTGCCTGCACTTAATGAATATTAATTACAAAAACGAATGGAATATCCTGAACCATGAAAGCTCTAGTAATATAAAGACCGATCTTCCTTATTACGATCGGGATGTCCGTCATCATGGGCGGAATCATTGATACTAAAATTAATGGATGGAATTACTTATTTAATAATCTGCTTTTCAAAAACCATTTAACTTATTATTTCCATAATTCAATTTAAGTTTATTCAATGAAGAAAAAGAAATATACTGATGATGAGTTATTAGGTGGTATTCGTCAAGGAACACCAGCAATACTTCAGTATATTTTTGATTTTATTTATCCTTCAAGATGACGGATGCTTCCATTAGAATTTGAGACTATTGATCAAACCCTAAGCGTATTTTAGGGAGGTAAATTCAGAAACTAGAAAAACCATCTATTGGATATTCATTTCTTAAGGTAATTAAGTCACGAATTCATTAGTTCTTGTAACAATTTTCTCTGAGGAGGATCTTCGTCTAAAATATATTATTGAGTCTACCCCCGGAATCTCGATAATTAGCACAATCGCCTTTGATGTCTATTGAGTGTGTAATCAATTAATCCTTTAAACAGCGAACAGAATATCCAAACCATTTTTGACCACTAAAATGACCCACATTATCACTAGTATGAGGCATATACAAATCTTTGGCTTTATTGCTATCCATCGGATCAATATCTGAACTCCAGAATGTAGCATCATTTCCCAGTCCATTAAATGATCCGTTTGCTCTATTTCCTCCTGGTAGCGCTGTGAAACCCGTTTCGTTGGTGGCTCCCACGTTGGGATCGGTCCACAATTCTGTTCCCGCTTGTTTCAGTTTACCTCCGGCCAAATCGGTACCTCCCAGGTAATCAGATAATTGTATAAAATCAGCGTTCGAAGGTACGCTCCATTCATCAGGACAAAGTTTACCGGTTTGCACGGCATACCAATTATATAATTTACCATAAATCTGATCATTTGCCTCAATATTGCTATGGTTGCACCATGCACCTTGGGTAAGATTTTGCCATGTTGTTTCATTAGTAATTTGATCTATGACCTCGTCATCATTGTATACTGTAGTTTTTAAATTTTGAGCCATCCAGATTTGATTTCCTATTTTAATGGTTTTATATTCATTACCATCTAAATCCATCACTGTGCCCACTTCAGCTCCACCTGTTAGGGAAACCCATGTTAATCCATTCCAGCCTTGAAAATCTATTCCCGTCCAACGAATGGTTCCAGGGACTGGAGTTTCTTGTTCACTGTTTTCAAGGATAATGGCACCTTGAATTTCCAGCTTTTCTTGCCCGTAGAATAATATGGGCAACATAAGAAAAAGAATTGTTGACAGTTTCATGATTGTTTTGAATTTTGTGAAAAAGATAACCAATATTCCAGTTTCTTCCATCAAATGAAACAAGATGTAAAGGTGGGAAAATATACAAACACTAAGAAACAAATAAAAATCAAATGTTTTCCTTCAACTCAAATATATTGAGATAGCGATTCAACGCAAGGTTCTTCTAATCCCTAGGAAGAGTCTACCAGCAAGTAGCCTTTTATTATGAAGCCATGGGCTATTTACAAAATGATTATTCAATTTGACTCACCTTAATTAATTATCTTCAAGACACTAAATAATCCAGTTTGGTCAGGTGCCCTGCGCTTCGTATCTTAGAAGATATGGGTTCTATGAAATACAATTTAGTTACTTGTCTCGGTCTAACGGCCATATTGTTGTCATCATACCAGGATACCGACAATTATTATACGGATAAGGATTTTACTGAAGTCAAGAAGGCTGATGTGCACATACACATTCGCACGCCTCGTCCTTCCTTTGTGGAACAAGCTTTAGCAGATAACTTTAGCCTGGTCAATATTGTGGTCGACGGTGCGGGGACCTGGGATGGTGTGCGCAATCAGTGGAAGTATGTCAAAATGCAATATGAGAATCACCCGGATCTTTACCGCATGGTAACAGCAGTGAGTGTAGAGGATTTTCATAAGCCCGGTTGGGCGGAGCGATCTATTGCCTGGCTCGATAGCTGTTTTGATCAGGGTGCTGTGGGCGTCAAGTTTTGGAAGAATATTGGCATGGTATTACAGGATACCAATG
>JAHEJC010000079.1 GCA_024639065.1 Lewinellaceae bacterium
CGATGAAGGCTTTTCAATTCTTCACGTCCCACCATTCGATCCAAATAGTTTTGCCCTTTTAGCAAAATATTTACTTCTTCCAATTCATTTAGAAAATAAGTGCGTGCCTTTTTGACCACCGATTTTCTAGCGTCTGCTTTCAAAGCAATTAGAAAACATGCAAACTTAGTGAGCTTGATATCTTTTCCCCAATCAAAAACGGCATAAACGAAATTATCTTCATAGGGTATGCCCAACAAAGTACACACCCTTTTTGCCTTTTTGATGCTAGGCATCAAAGTTTTTATAGATTTATACCCAAGGACTTTGGCATACCAGCTAGCCCACCAATAGTGCTTGCCATCTTCAATAAAACCAAAGTCTTCTAATGCAGGTTTTTTATTAATTTTTACTTTGCTCATAGCTGTCATCGGTATTATCCCTTATTCAAAGAAGCAAACTTTAGTGCTCAGTTATAATGATTTGAGTCAATTATAAATAAGATATATATCAGTTATTTTCTAGTAATGTGTACTGGGTATTGCGTATATATAGATTTATTGCAATGGACCTGAGGTGACCCGCGATAGGCTGGTATTGTGTAGAGGCAGGTTTTGAGATAAACTATTTAGAAGCCTAGAAGTATTTGGCAATGTTTAATGAATCATTCTGCGATATGAATCACATGTTGCAGCTCTTCCAAACTTTTCTGCTTTTTGGTAAGTTCTTTTCTGCTTTTGGTCATCGGCTGTCCTTTTAATGACTCTAAATCCAATGATATTTTATACATCATATTCTGAATGGCTTCCAGCAGAAGGGATTTATATTTTGGATGGATTTCCATGGTAAAGTTTTTTATTTCAAGAATTATTATTTCGGGCAAATTAAATTTACGCTTTCTTTTGAATTTGCACATTTCTGAAATAGAGGATCGATAATAGAGCTCCTATCAAACCAATGATGCACCACAAAATAATCAATTCGATATCCAGGCTCAACTTATTGATCATCATGCTTAATGACATCGCCATCAAAGCAAAGCCAAGGGTGCTGGCTTTAATTAACATTATGCCAGTTGTTTTTAAATCTAGCTGCCATCCTTTCCATAATCCATATATGGACGTTAACATTAAAGGAATGACTATGGCTAAATCCAGCGAGTAAATGATTAAAGGAGCTTCCCCATCAGGTGTTGATGATAAATAATCCGGATCTATCAAATGATGAAAGATGTCTGACAACCATAAGCATGTCAACAGGATTGATATCAAAAGGAAGAAAATCTGTGAAAGAGCAAAATATTGAGCTATCCACAAAAAAGGGACAGCCAAAAATAACGATACCACATCCTGCCCCAACCATTGAGCATTCGCCCACGCACCATCTTGGTAAATATCATTATTAAAAATGCTTAGGCTACATGAAATGAATACGAGGCCAATGATCAGATAACCAAAAGTTTTTAGCACTTGAATTGATGATTTCATTTATTTTATTAACTAATTCAATTCCGCAGTACTTCGATAATAATTCTTTGTCTTCGGCAAGTGCGTAACTATAATGATCGCAACACCGAGAAGGGAAATTACTACTTGCAAAAATGAGTATTCTTTCATCATTAATAATTGGATATTAATCCAGATAATCATTACTAGGCCTAAGTAAAAAGAATAAGTCCAAGACCAATGCATCTCTTTATAAAGATTGATTCTTTCCGCCCAAACTATCTTTGACCTGTTTACTAATCCGTATAAAATCACAATAGGTAATAGCCCCATAACCAGCAATAAGAATAGACCAGGTATTAAAAAATTTCCAAAAGGTGCTTTGGCCAACAACTCTGTAGACAATCCAATAATCGCCCCCGAAGGATCAATGATAAACATAACACCTGCAGGAAGCGCATTGATGATCAACAATGTAATGAAGAAGTATAGTAAATAGTGAACAAAAGATTTTTTAATCATCAGATAATGAATTTTGTGACGATGAACAATCTGATCATTCTTGCTTGATGAATCGATCAAACAATTTCTCGTTTACAATTTGTTGAGTAACAAATTTTCCGTTATAAAAAAGACTGTAAATTGTATGTGGAACAAAGTGGTTCTGAGCCTGATCTTTAGTATTCAGTTTATGGATCTTGAGAGTAATTTGTCGTTCTTCAGCTATTCGGCTTAATTCATGCTGAACATAATATTCTGTAAAAGGACAGGCGTTGGAATAATAGACACTTAGTCCCTCTGGAACATCACATTGACCCGCTTTAGCACAAGGTTTAAATTGTGCTACTTGTACTTCCTTTTTTAAGGGTTTATGCCATAATTCAAAATAAGGTTCAGCTGTATCACACAGGGTAAAACCTTGCTTTTCGAAAAATTTTTTATCAGACATAAAAGGTTGTTTCTTATTGGCTGCGACGATGACAATACCATTTTTATTTTTTGAATCTATTTCACATTCCCGGTACAGGGCAGCGCCATGCCCACGACCTTTGTATTTTCCTGAAACCCAAAAACAGTTGATCAACATATAGTTGGGTGCATCGATCGGCAACCAACCCTGCTCAGCTGGCACATACTCGATAAATACCTTCCCCCGAATATCAAATTTTTTAAAAACATATCCATCGTCGAATTGATTCTTCAACCATTCTTTTTTTGCCAGGTACCCTTCGGTACACTTCTTATCTGAAAAAGCACAGCAAATATGTTCACCGTCAATATTTTCTTTAGTCAATTGTGTGATGGTAGGATTAATTAAATCATTCATTTTTAATATTTAAGCGTATGTCTTAATGGAAACCTTCATTCATCTAAAATCAAAATTATTGTGTATATCTCACTATTGCAGAAATATAAATCAAGGACTGCATTGATTCTCATCATCAACTCTTGGGTATAGGGTGTTGAGTATTGAGTAAGGCGACTGCCTTTAAAAACCTGGAGAGTTTTCTCACGGAAGATTGACTAATAATCCGGGAAGTGAAATTATATTATGTGTACTCCTATCTGCTCGATTGGTTCGTTTAAACATTTAACCTTTTTAACGCTTTAACTTCTCAAGACTCCGCTGCGTTGTGAGTCCTTCGACAAACTTGTATGTTTGTTTTAAAATAAATTTATAAAAATTTGCTTAAGATAGCGGAGTAACCAAAAAGACGATTGCGCAGTGAGATGATTGGGCATTGGTTTAAGTATGAACAAAGTCCAATACCCAGCCTCCTTCCAGTTGGCCTCTAATCCTCTAAACTATTCTTCTCAACTTCGATGATAATTCCTGATCATAATCACAACATTCTGTGATGGATATCATGGAATAGGATAAGTAGTTTACGTAAATTCAGGCAAATCATTTAAAGGTGGTACTCCTTATTTTACTGATCGTTTTTTTGGGATTGATGTTCTGGATATTAATCTCTCCTATACAGTTGGTAATCGATTCGAATCGAAAATTATTCTGTATCCGGTGGTTAGGCATTGGAAGATTAGCTGTGAAAATAATCCTTGGTGAGGTAATTTTAAAATTTGATTCCTGGTTGTTCCATAAAGATTATCATCCAATGGCCTACCCGAAGAAAAAGAAACTGAGTAAGGATAATAAAAGTAAAAAAAAGAAATCAAAATTCAATTTTAGAAAGTATAAACGAAAAATTATCAGGATGATTAAAACATTTAAGATCAAATCCTTTTTTGTTAATCTGGATACGGATGATTACATCCTGAATGGATATCTGTACCCTGTATTCTATTTTTTGGGAAAGCGGGGTGAGCATTTAAATATAAATTTTCAAGGAGACTTGGAAATCAATATAGTTGCAGAAAATCGTCTTTACAAGATGATTCGAGCAATGCTATTTTAATCATATTTTTTCACACATAAAAACCCTAAATATGGAAATGCAATTTGAAAATTTATTGAGCCAGGTAACTGATTTTATTAAATCAGAGGCTAAATCAGAGACCATCGTAGGTCAACCTTTTACGCTGGGTAATTTTGAATGTATCCCAGTGATCCGGGTTGGCTTAGGATTCGGTACAGGCGGCGGAGAGGGTGATGCACCTAAAAAAGCTGGACATGGCGAAGCAGGTGGATTAGGTGCAGGTATGGGTATTGAACCTATTGGATTTTTAGTATCTAAAGAAAGTGAAATCTCTTTCATCTCCACCAAAACCAACCAAGGCTTGTCAGCAGCATTTGAAAAAGTACCTGAATTAATTGACAAGTATTTTGAAATGAAAAAGCAGCCAGTTGAAGAGGTCGCCTGATCCCACTGAAGATCAAAAGGAGCCTTGATTTATTAAGGCTCCCTTTGATTGAGAGGTTAATTTATTTACTGATCTTTTTATTTATTGATCTTTCTTAATTTCCTATGCTCAGCGGTTGTTGGTAAGCAAAGGTGAGTAAATCATAAGTAGTGACCAATCCCAACAATTTATTCTCATTGTTTACAATGGGTATAGCATGGAACAAATTTTCTCGCATCAAATCTACTGCACGGGAGATCGGAGCATCTTCATGAAGAGTTACCAAATTTTTAGACATAATATCTTTAGCAATCATTGATTTAAAAAATCGCTCATTGATATGCTCAGCTTTTTTACTTTTGAACAAAGTAGATTTATCACACAGCAAATTATAATCGTATCGGGATATCAGACCCAATAAATTATTATTATCATCAATAACCGGAAGATGATGGAAGCTATTTGATTCAAATATTTCCTGAATCTTGAAAACCAGATCATTGGGATTTACTACCACCAGATCAGTAGTCATGACTTCTTTAACGATATTATTGGTGAACATGATTTTCAGTTTTTGCGATAAATTTTTTAAAAAAGGGAGGATTTAAGTGCTTAAATCCTCCCACCATAAGAAGCTGTGCTAGATCTACTGTATTTCTATAGTAGTTCCGCTGGCTTCTACGATTTCTTCAGTTTTAGGAATCATAACGGTCAAGACTCCTTTGTCATAGGATGCTTCAATTTTGTCCTCTTCGGTGTTTTCTGGAATCCAAAATGACCTTGAAAAAGATTTGTAACTAAACTCTTTGCGAGTATATTCATCTTCCTTTTCATCAATCTCTTTAGATTTCTCAGCTTTTACAGTAAGAACGCCTTTTTCTAACTTTATAGAAAAATCTTCTTTCTCCATACCGGGAGCAGCTACTTCCAGCATGAAAGCATCATCCGTTTCTTTTACGTTGGCAGCAGGCATCCATTCGGATTTAACTGGTTTAAAAAGGTCATCATTAAACCAATCATCCACCAAAGAAGAAATTGTAGGACGAAATCTATTATTCCATTTGATAAGTGACATAATTGATTTATTTTTTGATTGATTAATTAATCTTCTTTCAATTCAAATTTATAGTAGAATGGATCTGATTTAAATGACGCTCATCAATACAGTAAGTGATTGTTGTCATAAACATGGTTTGCTATTAACTCGGTTGATCATAAATAGCTAAAGCCAAAATTGATTTATTAGGTGCTCCCTTTTAATGCAATTGATGCTAATCAACTTAAAGGTTGATCATAATCAGGGCAATAACGCATAATTCATTTGTATTTTATGTCAAATAATAAATAGGTTGCAAACATGAAAAGTAAAATTTCCAACTACATGCACAAAAATCCTATTACATTAGAAGAAAACACCCCCATCAGTAAAGCCCTAATCCTGTTAAACAAACAACCAATAACTCATATTTTAGTCACTGCCTCAGGAAAACTTACTGGCATTGTATCTAAGCAAGACCTGCTCACAAAAACAGTTGAATTATTAATTCATAGTTCTGAGACGCTGATCGATAAGGAGGCATTAAAAAATAAATGCCTCGCTGATATGATGGGTGACCATATCGTTTCCGTTCAACCGGATGACATGGTAGAGTATGGAGTTGAAATCTTACTTCATAATAAATTTCATTGTTTACCGGTAGTCGATAAAAATCAAACCCCAGTAGGAATCGTTACTGCCATCGATTTACTTAAAGGATATTATCTAGAAACTGGCAATGACACGATATCTATCTGGTAAAAAGCTTGTTGATTCCGTATTTGATTCATAAATAAAAGATCAAGAAATGAAAAGGACGGTTGCCATGTACATGCATAAAAATCCAATTACTTTAGAAGAGAATTCTCCCATCTCTGAAGCCTTAGAATTATTGGAGACCCACCATATCACTCATATCCTGGTAACCTTCAAAGGAAAGCTTACCGGAGTGATTTCAAAACAAGACTTGCTGGAAAAAGCAGTGGATTTATTAAAACACAGCTCTGGAAGAGCATTTAATCTGGTTGAATTGCGTACTCGAAATATAGCATACATAATGGGTGAAGACATCATTACTGTCAGTCCTGATGATTCCATGGACTTGGGTATAGAATTACTCTTACAAAACAAATTTCATTGTTTACCAGTTGTGAACGATGATCTTAAACCGGTGGGAATTATAACCGCCTTTGACTTGTTGAAAGGCTACTATCAAGAACTTGGATAAGAAAACTGCCCCCTTCTGAACCGGCACCTGGTCTAATGTTGAACAGTCCAACCGTTTCAACAGTTCAAACCAAAAAGACTGTTACCAAAAACTTTTTTTGACAACAGTCTTTTAATGGATGTGAAATGAATATTGGCTATATAAAAACTACAATGTTTTGTTGAACACGGATCGAATTAATCAATAAGCTGGAAGGCATCTCTTACCTTGGCGACCATCTGATTGTCGGTCATACTATCCGCTGGCTCGGTAACCATAGTTTCCGGCTTATAGTCCATCCGTCTCTTTAAATACTTCTCAAGTTCAATTTTCATTTGAGCAGGACCAAACAGAAATAAATGATCCGGTTTCCCAATTTCTTTTTCAATTTGTTTAAAGAACAATTGGGTTTGTCTAATCTCCTTTTTTAGATAAGCTTTCTCATTCATCTTATCCATTGGACCATAAGCTACCTTACTTCTCGCCCCGCCCTTGGGATTAAAAGTTTCAATGTTAGATGGTAATTCTTTGGTGTTATAATCCTCACCTAAAAATGACACAATGAAAGCTTTGCGTTTATCAATCCAAATCCCAACTTTCTTTTCCATATTCATTCATTAATTTCAATGTTCAAAATTAATAGAAATCAATAGGAAAGCATATGATAGAAATCATAAGCAAGCCTAATATAAGTCATGATTCATTTTAAAATAGGTTTGTAGTATTGAAGAGAACAGCATCTTCAAAGAATGAGTACAAACATCAAATGGATTATTTGTCTGTTTATGAGTTCATTCACCCTAATGAGCTTTACTCAGCAACAGCACAGAATGCCCCATCAAATAAACAAGCTTGCTCAAGCTTTCGTAAAATCAAAATCGAATCACGGAGTAGTGATCGGTGTTATCCATCAGGATCACCAAGTCATCAAAGGTTACGGAACAATAAGTCTTGAAAACGAGCAATCCCCGGACAAGCATTCCATATTTGATCTTGGAGCAATTAGTGAAGTATTTACAACCGCCATAATGATGCATGAAAACAATGCGGGAAAATTTGATATTGCGCAACGTGTGTTAGATTACTTGCCAGCAGGCGTTACCATTCCTTCATTTGATCCACTGGCTTGCAAATATGTGAATGAACCCGATGAAAATAATGCCATTATCGATCGAATCTTCTTATGCGAGAATAGTCCTTTCACCCCGGATAAATGTATTACTTTTTGTGATTTGGCTACCCACAGCTCTGGTCTTAAAAATGTCCCAGCAGGATTGTATTCTTGGAATCCATTCAAGTACGTGAACCAGCGAAAAGACCCTTTTAAGACCACTACAAAAGAAGATGTTTATAAGAGCCTTGAGTACTACCAGCTAAACTACGAACCAGGAAAAATCTATAGTCACTCAAGTTGGGGCATAGCTGTATTGGGCCATTTAATTGCAGATATTAATCAGGTTACCTATCCTCATTTAATAAAACAGTTAATTTTAGACCCACTCCACATGAATAGTACATTTGTAAAGATTCCCGAGAAATTACAAATCAATTATTTACCTGGTCATAATCGCAAAGGAGCAATCGTTGAACCTATGCATTTTAATGGAATGGCTCCTGCACTTGGACTCAAATCCAGTGCACACGATCTAATTATTTTTTTGGCTGCCCAATTAAATATGCACTTAGAACCAATTGCATTGAGAGATGCTTTTACCGAGACGCATGACCCAAAATTAGATACCAAAAAACATCATCTCGGAAGAAATATTTCGTTAGGGTATGGATGGTTTAACAGTCCGCTAAACAATTCAAATGATTTGCCGGTCGTGTGGATACATGGTGGAACGAATGGATTTAATGCCTTCATAGGTTTTATTAAAGCTACCCAAACTGGAGTAATCATTTTAACCAATAGTCAAAACCCTACGGAGAAAATGGGATTCAACATTTTGGAAATTCTGAACCCCCAAGCAAATTTTTATTATTAAAGATTCTAACATCCCATCATGGTGAAAAGTACATTTAACGAGTTTAGTCAAAAACTGAGTTGGAATACAAAATTCTACTTATTATTGGCAATTGTTTTTATTGTTACAAATTTAATATTCTACCCATTTGATAATGGTTTTGCAATTTCCATGATTATTTCGCTATCCGTATTATTATTAGTTGATACGTTTATGGTTTTCTCTAAGAATCACCATACCACCTGGACCAAGTTTCTTCGAATCCTGATAACCATCATCATCTTATTACTCATTTTGGGTTTAGTAAAAGTGGGAGTAGGCTAATACCTTTTTTAGTTTCTACTTTCCACAAAAGCTTGTAGCTCATCTGCTTGTTTTTGACAATTTAAGTCCTTGCTATAATGCAACCAAAGATTAAGTAATTTCTTCACAAAATCTTATACTAATGACTAAATCATTGATATAGTTCATAGTGTTGAATGATAAGAATCATCGATCAATTTATGAAGGCTATGTAGATTGAGATAATAAAAATTACATGAAATTCATTGGAAGCATATTGATCATCCTACTTTTTTCAAGCGCAAGACCCGTTTCGAATATATCTCCACAATTTGCTTTCCCCAAAATGGATTCAGCTTTAGTGAATCTATGGATTTCCTGCAAAGAAAAAAATGAAGACTCCGCACATCTTTTTATAAACAGACTACTCGCCATCTGGGATGATTCTAAAATAAAAATGAGCGCCCAAAGAATTGATCATTTGGACATGGCTTCAGTTATACATGAAATCGATATATTAATCAAGGAGATCGATTTTCATATTAATTTGAGTGATTTTGATGTGGCAGAATTATATACATTTCATATATTATGGCAATTTAAGGATATTAGGAAAAACCTTACATCAGATCAATACTCGTTGGACGAATTAATTGAGACTTATGAGATTTACCAGGAGGTCAAATGTATTGTTAATGATGAAATGATGGGATTATACGAATGGCGTGAATTTATTGCTGTGGTTGATCAATTGAAGAAAGAAATAAAACGCTATAAGTCCATTACTAAAAATGAATTAGACAATGACTTCCCGCTGGTAAAAAGCCCTGTTCATACAGATAAAATTAATGACCTTAAAAAACAACTAAGGGCTTTTGAACGATCCTTAGATTCCGCATTGAGAACAGATTTTATTGAACCATGTGATCAAATTGAACCGGCAATTATAGAACTTTTCAAATCTTACACACAACTGTTGATCACCTCATAAAAACGAAACTATTATAAAAACTAAAATCGATATATCATGAAACTTAATGAATCAATATCTAAAATAATGACCCATATGCCAAAGTTTGTCAGACCTACTGATTCAATTATGAAAGTCTTGGATTTATTTGAATTGAATGATTTTCACCATGTTCCGGTCATCGAAAGAGGAGGTAAGGTCATTGGAATTATTAGTCGGATCGATGTGCTTAAATATTTTAAGAACATCGCTAGCGAATCCAGTGGTGAATACTATACCCAAATGAATAATTTGGTTACTCAAGCCAAAGATGTAATGACAACGAATCCAATTAGTCTGGAACCTGATGACACCATAGCACTGGCTGCGGATATATTCATGACCAATAAATTTCATGCACTACCTATCGTAGAGGATAATCAAATGGTGGGTATTTTAACCAGTCATGATTTATTACACTATGCTTATAAGAACATTGTCGCTCAGGAATATTAATAGTAGGGTATTCAAACCGAAGCAATATATTTATTTTGAAAGGTTATTAAATTTTTGTTGCATATAAATTACCCGACTATCGATTTAACTTTTTATCCCTATAACAAACTCTATTATTTTGCAATGGAAAAAAGAAGGCAATAAAATAAATATATATATATAAATTAACCATGGAAGTCATTCTTTATGGTTGCCTAAAATAACTGCGCTTTGTATCCTGTCAATATCGGTGCTGGTAATCAAACCAACTAATTGCTGGCCCTCCACAACCGGTAAGCAATTAATTTCATTTCGATTCATTATTTTTTGAGCTTCATGGACCGTTGAAAAAGGAGTAATCGTAAACACATTTTTAACCATACAATCCTCCACCAATTTGGTGGCTTGAGGCTGACTGAGGAGAAGTTTCATTGAAACAACTCCAACCAATTTTCCATTTGCATTCTCAACAGGTAAATGGTTAAATCCAGCAGATTTCATAATGGACCAGGCCAACTTTAACGGCATATTATCTTTTAAGGTAATTACATCATCCTGCATAATATCTTCGACTAGTAATGAAGTCTTGTCTCCAATAAGGATATGCTTTTGAGTTTGAGTCAATTTCCATTCACTTACAGGTATGTTTTCTTTTTGATTAAATAATGATTCTAACACTAAGTGTTTAGCAGCTAGTGATTTGGTATGTTTTTTCCTGAGTTGGTCATTCATGGAAGTTAACCACTTTGATCCGGTCATACCTGAATTGACTCTTTTTTCAATTACAGATAAATAGTGGTTTATATCTTTCTCATCTACATGCATCTTTTTCAACCCATTAACTGCTAAAGGTAACAGCACGTTTAATATTAGATCATGAGCTGAAATAGACTTCCCAAACCAATTAAACACACACTCTAGTCCCATTCTTGCTGCCCGAATAAAATTACTTTTTGCTACTCGAAAGTTTACGTTTTTCCAAAATTCATCCAATTCATCGGGTATTCCATGCATCAATCCTATCCAGAATACAAAATTTGCGATTTCATCAATCACTGAAGGTCCAGCCGGTAAATAGCGACATTCAATACGGATGTGGGGCACATTGTCTTTTACTCCATAGCACAACCGGTTCCAGGTATAGGTCGTACCATTATGAAGTTTAACCGATGATAATTTAGGCATCACCCCTTTCTGAATTGCAGTAATCGGATCTTCTTTCAGATCATTCATGACCAGAAGGGGAAATCTGAAAGCTTCTTGTTCCCAGATTTCTACCGGAGACTCTTTAATCCATTCATTTCCAAAATGCACTCGAGATAAAATATTTCTTGAATAATTTCTTTGACTTCTGGTATCGAGGCTTTGTTTGAAAAGTGCAATTCTAGTTTCCGCCCATAACTCTTTACCAAAAAGGAGGGGTGAATTGGTTGCTGCAGACAGTACCGGCCCACTGATCATTTGTGCCCAGTTATACTTACGGACAAATTCCTGCGGGGGAACCTGTAGATGCAATTGAAAGCTAGTATTACAAGCTTCAAATAACACCGTATCTAATGCGCTGTTAAGAAAGTCGACACCTTGAAGATAAATTTCAAAATCGGTACCCCGTATTCTGAGTAATTCTTGACTGAGTTCTTTATACCTGGGTTCAGGTGTCATGTATTTGTAGTCAAGATGCCTATAGTTTATGGTAGGTAAAATACCTGTAAGAAAAAGATGACTGCCGTGAGCATGCGCAAAATTCTGTCCACTATCCAGCAGTCGCAAAAGATGTTTTTCTATATCTGAAAAACAGGATCCTTTGAGTAAAACAGGATCCAGATTTGCTTCAAGATTAAAAAGCGCAAGTTCATTGGTAAACTCTTTTAAGGGAAGTCCTTTAAGAATACTGAGTGCTTTAGGCGATGGATAACCATTCTCATCTACAATAGTGATTTCTTGTTCAGCTCCGATTCGATCATCCCTATTTTCCAGCATCCCTTCTTTAAACATAATACTAAACGCATCTATATCCTCTAATATGCGAGAATAAAATTGGGTTCTGGATTCATTATCTCTAATCGGTTTTACATTGAAGTCGCCCATTTTTTTTATTTGTACTGCTATTTGAGTAAGTAATTGATTATATCCATTGGTGAAACTATGCCTATCACTTGTTCATCTTCTACAATAGGAATGACTCTTATTTTTCCTTCATTAAATTTTGCTACTGCATCTCGCAGAGTATTGGTCTTCCGCAGAGTAGTAACTGACGATGACATAATATCCACGGTCCTATAGGTCTGCAATAATGCCTGATCTACATCCTTATGATCTCGATCCATAATAAATGATTTTCCCCATTTAGTCTGATCCATGTCCGTAGTGGAAATAATGCCCACGATTCGCTGATCCTTGTCCAAAACCGGAACATGATGAATAGGTTTCGTTTCAAATAATTTATCTATCGTATCCAAAGTATCCTCGACACTTACACAAATTACTTGCTCAGTCATTATATTTTCAAGTAAAACTTTAGGTACTAAAATCTTCACTTCAGGATTCATAATTAATTTTTCAATATTAAAAATAGAATAATGATGATAGGAATTACTACTAAAACCAGAAAACATCCAAATGCTCCTAAAAAATGTTTTCGTGTAGATCGCTCAAGCATTTTGGTTTACTGATTGATTTATATGATTCGTAAGGTGAGTAGCATTGGTAATTCTTAAAACCTGACTAAATTATCTTCCAATCCAATAGGAGTCAATCGCTCACATGCAATGGTTAAATCTTTGTCTAAAATTCGTTCAAATTGGGCCAAAGTTGGATTTATGATATATTGTACTTGATCGTTAGAGGTGATCCTAGTAGTGTAATCATCCGTAATCGATTCTACTGATAGGATCTTGTCTGGAATATCAATGAACTTTAGCAAGAGTTCACCTTTGGGTTCCGGAGAAAGTATCCAGGTAATCCAATTGTTCTGATTATCCAATTGATTTAGGAAAAGATTTCCTTTGTGCATTTTAGCAACTTCAAAATCTCGAAAGTTAAAGAGAGTATCAATATCATACACGGTAGCATTTATCGAATCCGCCGAGAGATAATTAAAAGGTACACATTCATCTCGTCCAGGCAAATAGAGACCTCCATCAAGAATTGCACAATCTTCGGTCCCCATTATCTTATCAATCGTGGTAATAAATTCAAAATGCGATTCTTTAAATGCAAGATGATCGAATATATAAATGCGACTACTATCGCTTTCACATAAATAGGCACCCATAAATTGAGTCGGGATATTCTGCAATGGTGGAACATCCGGAGGCATCGCCTTTTCGAAAACAACTCCAGGCTCACAGCTAAATAAATACAAGAAAATGCTGAAAGCCCATAAATATTTCATTAGGTCCTTTTAATACAAACCTACTTGAGGCTACCTAATAATCTACTGACAGTGGTCAACTAGCTTCATGATTTTGATCAAGGCCAGCAATCGAAGGTTCGTCAATCGAATGTTTGGGCGTTCGTCAATTCTTATTACGAACAGCCAGTTATAAAGAAGCTTTTCGTTTACTTTTTCTCTAATTCATGGCTTCATAGCGTCAAGGTATTTGGCTTCTCTGTTTCGATTGTTGTTATCTTTTATCTGATATCATTCATCCTAGGGCTTACACCCTAGCCTGTAGAGTTTCGGTCTTTCAGACCTTTGAAAGTAATTTGGCAATGAGTATTGGGTAGTGAGAAGGTGTGAGGTGTAGCCTTTTGATCAGGATGAGTTTCTGAAAAAGAAAAGAATTAATCTGGAGACATTTGTTTGCAGTTTATTTGAGCAAGAGGCCATAGAGAAGTTAGAAAGTGGCAAGGGCTAACTGGCGAGGTAGGGTTATTTACTAACTTTTAACTTCTTCTAAGCGTGATGATTTCATGGACTCACTCCAGCGGACGGTGGTTACCTGATAGCGGATAGGTCTCAATACCCAAGACCCATTGCTCAACTACTAAAAAATAAGAAGTGGCAATCGACTGTGATACAACACTTTTCGAGTAACACTGGAATGATAAAGCCTTTCCCAAAACGAACGGTGTGGCTTGAAAAAAGTGATCATATCGGCCTTCGATTTTTTTAAGTTGTCCATAATCCCATCCTCTACCGTATCGGCATAGGAAACAGTGAAATCAAAGGTAGGATATGGCTGATCCATATACACAACATCTACGCCTTGAGACTTTGCTTTAATATGTACGAAATGAATGTTTGCGTTCTCAAAAAACTTGCTGAACATGGATAACCATTCTAGAGCCTGTTTCTCTTGCTCAGTCAACTCATCCGTAAAATGCATAGCCGTAGGAAACAGAATTTCTTTGATCGGTGAATATTTGGCTCCACTGGGAATAGCTAGGATAGGGACTTTCGCTAGTTTAATGGTGTAAGCTGTAATCGTACCTATCATACGATCAATCAGGCTGTACTTTTGTCTTAAGGCCATCACGATAAAATCTACTTCTTGATTTTCAGCCAACTCTGCTATATCGGAAGAAGGATAAACCCCATAAACCGGAAAAACATCTCCCCGCTGATCGGGCACTAATTCATTTCTCAATTCAATGAGCTGATTATACACATTTTCTCTTTTCTCAAGAATCATAGAATTCAATGCATCCACCGGGATAATACCCAATGTAGTCGGTGCCACCTGATAAATATGTACAAGGTCTACTTTGACTGTTTCCTTGCCAATCATTTCTTTGACATATTGAAAAGCATTAGAGCAGCTGTCTGAAAAATTCGTAGCAAAAAGTATACGTTTCATAAGGCTGAGGTTAATTATAATCAATACTCAATACTGGAACCGAGGCATGATTGATAAGCATTTCTACGTTGCTTCCCATGAATATCCTTTTGAGCTTCTTTCGATTATGATTTGAGATGCCAATCAATTTAATATCATATTCCTTTGTAAAATGACGAATTCCAGATTCTACGGAGTAATCAGAATAAAAATGTGTTTTACATGGATAATCTGCAGCGATCCTTCTAAAGTCCTTCAAGGCTTCCAGCATCAAAAAAGTAGGTTGTGAAAAGTATCCGGAAGTATCTACTGCCATCACATGTAATTCCTGGACATTAAATGGATTCAAAAATTCCAAAAACCGTCTGAAACTATCTTGTTCTTCTTGGTGTAAACCCGTTGCAAACAAAGCCTTAGAAAAGTCTAATTCCTCCACTTGATTCTTCACAACCAACACATTTTTATGCACTTTTCGGATGACTTTTTGGGTATTAGAACCAATCAACCATTCTTCTTTGCCACTGACTCCATGAGAGCCTATAACAATAAGGTCAATATCAACCTCCTCTAGTACTTCAAAAATATTTTTTAGAAATTTTCCTCCGGTATAGCGTAATTCACAAGGAATACCATCTTGTGTCGCTTTGTGTTTTATGGCTTTCATTTTATCCCTCGCAGCGATTGCAATTGATTTATTTATTTCATCCTTGTACCTCGTCTCAGCCGGTAATTTTTCCCAATCATCTGGTATAGCTGCAGAATGATATAGATGCAATGTACCATCAAATTTCTTTGCTAGTTTGCAGGCCACATCGAATGCTCTTTCAGCATAATCTGAAAAATCGGTAGGTACTAGGATGTTCATAAATTCAAATTTTACTGAGGATCTCCCATCAGGGTCTCTCTGGTAATATTTTTTTTGGATTGCTTCAATTTTTCAATCCTGCGCTCTGCCTTTTCTAAAGCACTCATATAAGTCTTTTCCACGGTTTCATCGGTGGCTTTAACAAATAATGAGTCGCCCCTGTCGGGTACCAGGGTAATAGTTGCTTCCCAACTAATTTCGGTGAGCATCGTAATATTTATTTCAGCCGCTCTGAGCATGGAATATTTGGAAAATCTTCGATTTAGAGTTTCCAGAAAACTGTCTTTTAGCGCTTCTTCCAGATTACAATGAATAGCTTTTAATTGAATAATCATAGGTATATTTTAGGATTGAAGTGAATGGATTCCTTTAGAGTTTTGTAATTCCAAACTCCAATGATCAGTAGTAGAAGTCTGGAGCCAGAGTTCTTTAGATCTCCTAAATACTTGCACATGAAGTCCAAATTTTTCTTCAAAAGCTTTCTCCAAATCTGCAACGGAAAGTTCCGGAGATACCTTAATTTTCCCTGATCTTTTCTTCATACCGATTTCATTTAGTTTGGATTCCGGATTGTGAATTTCTTTTCCAGGAGAAGCCTCATGTTCTTGATGAGCTCGTTTGTAAAATTCAAGCTTCAGCCCAGGATACAAAATTGCAAACTCTCGTTGAATATCTTGAATCGTATTCTTGTTAGTTATTTTCATGCTAAGTATCTTTTTCACAAGAATAGCAACAATGCCTGCTATTCGTAATGAGCGATATCATTTAGTCGAATGATTTGGATCAGATTGTTTTCTAAGATATTATACTGAAATTCCAATAGAGTTTGAATAAAAAAAGTAGGAACTATTGCTGGTTAACAAAGATTAACAGAAATGATTTTACAAATCGCTTGTTGGGGAAGCACCATTCACTCGGATTACTTTAAGAGATTCAAGTTCAATGTGTAATATTTAATCCTACCCATTTATATATTTTAACCAAATACATAGATTAAATGCCCACAATCTTCCACATCAGCCTATTTATACTGGTCTCTATAATCAGTGGTTCTTTAATCCTTATCTAGTTCGATAAACGGAACATTGAAACCTAGGTATTCAAAAACCCAAATAACTAAGGTTTCGTACTGTTAGCCTGGCCGACAGATCCAATCAGCACCAGTGATCGGTCCATTTTACTGTTGGCTTTATCCAACAAGGCTAATCAACACCAATCACCTCGCCAAACAAACATTAAATCAATCTAGATAACGCTCAAAACAAATATTATCAATACGATACCCCGAGGGCGTCCCATAAAATCTAAAATAGTCCAATGTATTATCTACACCACTGACTAACCAATAATAAATTTTGTCTTGAACTTTAATTCGATACAATCCCCGGTGTGGTTCATAGCCCAATTCCAAAGGAAGCCATTCCCCAGCAGGATAGTTCAGGTGTAAGGTGTATCGATCAAATAAGTTTAAGGTCCCTTGACCATTTCCCTTTAAGTTAAATTCGCCTCCAAATGCTGGAGCATCAAATTCAGCTGTCCCATTAACCGGAATAAGTATGCTCCAACTGAATAAAAAGGTCCCATCGTTTTCATCCCCTAAATTTATACTTACTTCCGTATTTAATTGATTTGCTTCAACCAATACATCATCCAAAAGCATCAAGGCCGCATCGCTGTTCAATCCATAATTAGCTTGTTTCACCACAACAGCATCCAGCGGATTTCGGTCATCCTGAGTAATAAAATATTTTGTCTGTTCGGTTATAGGTCCTGTTTCCTTTTCCTCGAAGTTTTCACAAATTATAGTTACGGTTTCTTCCTGCCCACAAGAACATGCTTTAATGACATTTTCAGCAATATCAGGATCTTCAATTTTTTCTGAGTAAATCTCCCATTTAAAAGTTGTTCCCAATGCACCTTGGACCACAAAGTTCAATTCGCGTTCGGAAGGTAATAGGTCTGCTTTGGTAAAAGAAACCGTCTCTGCGGCATAACTATAATTACTGCGGATCATGCGGTAAGGAGGCACCTGGCCAGCCTTGAAGCTACGTACACTTAAATTTGGATTTCCATAGATCGGTGTAACGATGGAGGTATAACGTACCCCAGCTTCGATTTGATTCCGCACAAAATAAAAATCCAATGTGGTGAAAACATGTAAATTAAAAGACCCGGATATTATCACCTTTTTACCCTTCCTTACCTCAGCTTTTCTGGTTGACTTGGTAAAAGGTATTCTCTCTAACTGGTCAATTTCAATCGACTCAGTTACGATCGAGTCAAGCTTCAAAAGAATCGGTGGATCGGATTGGATGTTCGTCGTAGTCGAGTCAAAATTCTCTTTTTGACACCCGGATAAACTGATCAAGATAATTGCGATGATGCAAAAGTTAATAGCACTGCTTAATAGACTTTTCATGACTCAAAAATTAGGCTGATGATTAAAGGATTATAATTAATACATTCGCTGATACGGTACCCTATTCCAAATTCAGTTTCGGTCGTTTTAGCAGACAAGACATCTTCGAAAGTGATGATTGTCTGCTAATCAATTCTTACTTAGTAATGTGTAAAATTTTTGCTTCGTTGATTGCAGAATTTAAAAGTTCCCTAATGTGGCTATTTCTTCTTTTGTTGATTTATGATCGGTTGATTCAGCTAACCAACAAGCCATTTCAGACTTACTTGTCAAACGTTGCATACGTAATTCAATAAATCAAATCGTATTACATCAAATTGCATGAACCAATATATGTGCAGAAATAGTAGGTTTTATTCCGGCATTTATAAAACTATCCATAGAATGCCATCTTTCAGAGTAAGCACTAATGAAACGATTAAATATTATTCTTTATTGGCCATTAAAGCAAACCAATAGAAGTTATTGAATATATAAGTACCTGACATGATGTTAGTTAACACATATAAAAATTATGTAAAAAAAGCTTAGCAGACATGAAAAGTTGTCGGGCTGAGGAGAAAATCTATTTCGGACTATTATGAATTGGATATTTTACAAATCAGCATGCTTTTTTATCACCAGGTTCTATTTGCGTTTATTAACTTACCCAATATGAAATTTCTGGAAGCACATCGCATTGATTTACTTAAAGCATTTGAAACCTGTGGTTATACTAAAAGTGACTTCCACTTCATCAAAAGAAAAGGCAGGATAATCACCCATTATCGAGCCACTCAAACTGAATTCGCATACATCTTAAAGAAGGATAGAAGACAAGCTATATCCATTGAACGATTGGAGGCTCCACAAAAATTTGAGATAAGTGTGGATGGGAAAAAGGCATTGATGGATACCTGGGAGGAGGTACTTAGTGAGTACCAGTGCTGGTTGGGTAATCTGGAAAAAGACAAATAATAGGTAAGCAGGCAAGGGCCTGCAACCCTTGCTTTATTAAATCGCCCTGCCTTCGGCAGACGGGGTCTACTGGGCTCTAATCTACTCTACCAACTCATTCCACAAATTCAAAAGTTACTGAATAGATTCTGAAATCAGCATTTAATCCAATACCTAGATGGGGCTTTGGAAAAAACATTTACTATTTAAGGAGATGTCGTTCAAATAAAAAAGTGGTTTAAGACGAAGCCTTTTGTAAAATAGGAGATGAGGACAAACAGTGCGTTTTCAACAAGTTGTGGAAAAAATATTTAGTATCTATGTCAATTGCACCCAGTAAGCCGAGCCTGCAGAAAATTTCCTTGCGTAGCTCGAAATCCCGGAACCAGTGTGATCTTGTTTCCAGCATTATAAAAAACCTCTGAGCCCTGTCCACCTGAAATTATCCGACTAGATTTGATGGTTTGAGATGCATGATATATTTGTGTACCTGTGGATACTGAGATGCTTGGATCATTAGCTTGAGTTAACACCAAATCAACTGGACATGAACTGTATAAGTCAGTTTTCCAAAGACCTCTGCCAAAGGTACCCGCATATAGAAAACTTCCCTCAATATCTAAATCTTGAACAATTACATTTGGCAAACCATTCCCGAAATAAATCCAGTCGGACAAGTCATTATCTGTATAAAACACACCGATTTCACTGCCAATATAAATTCCATCATTTGAACCAGGTTGATATACAACGCAACGAATAGGAACATTGGGCAAGGTTCCTGAAATATTTGACCAGGTATTTCCAGTATCAGCACTGAAATAAACTTTTTGCCCATCAACAAATCCTCCTGCAACTAGCCATACTTTGCTGAAATCCAGTGGATCCACTTCGACATCTTGAATGAGTGCAATGCTGGTATCCAGTAGAATAACTGATAAACCACTCCAAACCGGACTGGGGTTGGTTATATCTAAACACCTCATCACTTCTTTTCCATTTGAAGCATACATAACCAAGGGGTCATTAATCCCCTGGACATAACCAGAGATTCCATTAGGTCGGGTAAAAAATGATGAACAATTCAGACTATCCCACGAAAATGAAATACTACTCCCATTACCGCGGTAGATCTCATTAAATGCTGAAACAAATACATAATCCGGATCAGTAGAATGCATCTCCACTTCAGAAAACCAAAATTCACCATTAGTGGGTAGGTCAATCGGTGATTTGTCTTCTGATACTCCAAACTGCCTTCTAAAAAAAGAGTTTTGAGTGGTCAGATATTCAATCGAATTATCCCCGGTGTGTTTAACAGCTCCAAAGCCATCACCTCCTTGGATATGTTTAGTTTGACTGTTACTGATATCAGTCCCATTAGTCCCATTGTCTTGTGTGCCACCTATCCAATCCGTACCCAGTATATCTATTTCGTAAAAAGTCATCACCCCAAGTCCTTTGGTTATCTCATTCCATTCGGCTCCTCGATCTATACTGAAATAAACGCCACCGTCATTACAGGCATATAGCGTGTCTCCATTAAATTTTAGATCCAGAAAATCTGCATGCACATAAGGAGTAACCGGTT
>JAHEJC010000410.1 GCA_024639065.1 Lewinellaceae bacterium
TTCACTTATCAACTCTGCAGCTGATAATTCAGCTGACTTTTTAGTAAATCCTTTGAAATCAGTAAATAAAATGGATACCAGGTCAAAATCGCGTGCCGCAGCTTCACCTTTTTCCTTTAGCTCTTCTGCAATTTCTGCTGGAAGGATATTGAGCAATAGATTCTCAGAACGGTCCTTTTCTTTTTCAATAATCGCTTTTGATTTTTTTACATAGCGCCACCTGCTGAAAAATCCACCCGCAAGAAAAAGAAAGAATGTACCTATTCCAATGGCCAAATTTCTATTTGCAACCTTTTGTTGCACTTCTATCTGGTGGTTCATTTTCAATTGTGTATCTTTTTCTACCTGAGCCAAACTATCCGCCAAAACTTGTTTGGAAAACTCCATTTGTTGAAGCCTAATGGCGGTTTCTTCAGATTGCAAACTGTCGGCGTATTGCAGCATCAGCTCGTGATATTTTAGTGCCTCTTTAACCTTGCCCAATGCTTTAAATGCAGAGTATAGACAATCGCAAGAAGCTTCCTGATTGCCTATATCTCCAATCTGTTGCGCAAGCATAAAGCTTCTATGACAATATTCGATAGCTCTTTGGTATGCCCTTTTATCTTCAAAAATGATGGCTATACTTAATAGTGTGGCAGCCGTTCCTTGAGTGTCATTTATCCTTTCACTAATACTTAAACTTCTTTGATAGTATTCCAAAGCCTTTTCATCGTTACCCTGCTCACTGTAAACATCACCTATTCCTGCAAGTCCGGATGCGATCCCTAATTGGTCGACAGTCTTTTCATATATAGAGAGTCCTTTTTGAAAATAATCAAGCGCTTTGGTAAAATCCTCTTTATCCACATATAGATGTCCAATATTGATGTACAGGGCAGAATTTCCAACCTCATCATTTAGTTGGTCATTAATAGCAACGCTTTTTCGATAATATTCAAGTGATTTATCGTACTCTCCTATTACCCGGTATATACTGCCATATTCATTATAGATAGAACCAACACCTTCCAGATCATCAATCTCTTCAAAAATTTTTAAGCTTCGCTCGTAGTACTTTAGAGCCGTGATAATATCTTCATTATCGTGATATATAAATCCAGTTCTTAACAGTAAATCGGCAGTTCCAACTTTGTCGTTTATCTTTTCGGCTATTTTCAATCCGTTTCGGTAAGACTCAAGCGCTTTTGGATAATCTCCCATCCTAAAATGGGTATATCCAGCCAAATTTAATGCATCAACCAATCCTATTTCGTAATTGGTACTTTTTGTAAATTCAATTAATTGATTTGTCAAAAAAATTGCACTATCCGGCTGAGTGTAAAAATAACCACCTTGGATGAAGTCATGAAATGCGTTAGCTCGAATCGAGTCTGATTTAGATTTATCTTCCCAAATAGTGTATAATGAGTCCAGGTTTTTTTGTGTAAAGGCAAAACCGGTACCTATAAAAATCAGTAAAGTTGGAATCAATAACCTACGCATGAAATTTAGTTTGCTACCACTTGACGGGATCTTACCTATTTGTTTGCTGTTTTTTTGTCCATGCCAAACTCAATTTCCTTATTCCTGGATAGATAATTTCTTATCTTCTTTGAATACTCTGTTCCAGTAGTTTGCCATCATGGTTCTTAAGTGCAGCGACGTATTTTCTCTTTCCCTAATCCCATGAGCGCGCATAGGATAAGACATCATCTCGAAGATTTTGTTGTGCTTAATGAGCTCATTGGTTAATCGTTCAAAACTTTGGTAATGGACATTGTCATCGGCAGTACCATGCATAATCATCAAATCTCCTTGCAAGTTTTTTGCATGGGTGATAGGAGAGCCTTCAATATAATTTGCTTCATTATCATCTAACAGCCCCATATATCTTTCTTGGTAGATATTGTCATAAAGTCGTTGGTCTGCCACAAAAGCAACTGCTAAACCAGATTTATAAACATCCGGATATCTAAAAAGGCAATTCAAAGTCATCTGTCCTCCGCCACTCCAGCCCCACATACCTACCCGCGTGGTGTCAATGAAACTATACTTTTCAAACAACTTCTTGGCTGCAGCCGCTTGATCATGTGCAGCCAATATGCCTATTTGACCGTAGATAGACTTTCTCCAATCTCTTCCCCGCGGTGTTCGGGTTCCTCTATTATCAATACTCACTATGACATAGCCTTGCTTGGCGAGATATTGATGCCAAAGATCGCCTCCTTGCCAAGCGTCCTGAACCGTTGATCCGGCTGGCTCTCCGTAAACATAAAAAATGATCGGATACTTTTTGATCGGATTAAAATTGAGCGGTTTTATCATCCATGAATCCAATACTACATCGCCAATGTCCAATTGTATAAATTCTTTTGGATTTAATTGTAGCAGAGCGATTCTCTTTTTTAGCTCTTCGTTTTTTTCTAATTCACGAATAGTCTTATGCTTGCGAAGATTAATTAATCCAATTTGGTTTGGTGTAGTGGCATTTTGAAAGGTATGGATTGCAAATTTGGCATTGGCAGAAATTTGATAAGCATGCTGTCCCTGTTGGTTCTCAGGGCTAACTCTCTCTGGTAGAGATGAACCATTTATTTTGCTCCTATACAAATACCGCTGGGTAAAGTTTTCAGGCGATGCAATATAATAGACGTAACCTCCTTTGGGATCTATACAGTTGATTCGAACCACATCCAGCTCGCCCTTGGTTATTGTACTCCAACTCTTTCCATCTCGTGACACTTTGTATAAGTGCAACCATCCATCCTTTTCACTGGTCCAGGTAAAGTACTTTTCATCTTCTAGCCACATGATATTATCATGTATATTTAAGAATGCTTCATCCCTGTCGATAAATATATTATTCAGAGCCATGGTGTTTGTATTTCCTACCCAAACTGTATTGGTGTTTTGCTTTCGATTCAATTGCTGAACCATGACCTCGTTTGAGTTAGGAATGAAATCCATCCTCGCCAAATAGTTGTTCCGGGGATCTCCAGGAATATCAAACCATCTAGTTTCTCCTCCGGACGTGTTGACCACACCCGCCTTAACGGCAGAATTATCTGTTCCTACCTTAGGATAAGGAAGTGGAATGGGGTCAGAATAAACCGAATCGATATTATTAATCATATAAAAGGTACCAATCCCTTCCGTGTTGGATTGCCAATAGGCGATCTGTGTCCCATCCGGGCTCCAGCGAAATCCATCTCTACAGGATAATTCTTCTTCATAAACCCAATCAAATGTCCCATTAATAATCGTTCCCCCTCCGTCATTAGTGAGCTGGGTAATTTTTCCAGTGGAAATGTCTTCAACAAAAATATTGTTTTGACTCACATAACCCACACGAGTCGCATCTGGTGAAAACTTAGCGAACATCATAGTAGTCCTATCAACTGATTTACCCAATTGCGTCAATTTACCGGAATCCATATCCAGTACCCAATAGTCTCCCCGGGTATGATAGCGCCAAACCCTCCGGGTATTGGTAAATATCAATAGCTTTGTATTATCCGCCGACCATTCATAATTGGCTATAGTTAATGGTTTGGAATCACTCCCGGGTATTAATTTCTCCGCAGAAACCAAAACGGACCTGGTACCCGATTTCGCTTTATATCGGACAAGGTCCATTCCTCCCACCTCGTCATTTCTCTCTAGCGTCGAGTAGCCTTTATTATCTTCCATCCACCTTACCTGTCCAATTCCTTGCACCTGATAAGTTCTATGCTTATAAATGTCTTCTAACTTCAACGTATCTTGAGTCCAAGATAACAAGGCTAAGAACAGGGTAACAAGTGTAAGTGTTGATCGTTTCATAACAATTATTGATTGAACATCTAATTTAAGGGATTTAGGTCAAAGCGCATTCATTCCTTGATGTTAAGTTATAAATGCTAATTATGGGGCGAAATACCGGTTCAAGTACGCTGAATCGAAAATAGGGTATAATAGTTTAGACCTAGGCACTTTCCAGTATTGTCCTACCAGCAGAGATAGTCTTTTTTCTTTTCTAGCACAATTAAATTATTGCTCAATACATTTTCGAAGGCTTGCCATACATTTCTCCGCATTTTTATTTGCAGCAATTTTTATAAAAGGTTGCAAGATATTTAAGATTAGCCCCCTGGCTCTCCAACTACTTTTATAAGTAAGTAATGATGTATCACCTTCTCGGTGGATCTGATAATCTACGGTCATGGGGCTTTTCCCCAAACTACCTCCACTCAAAGAAATACTTAAAAATGTGGGAGGTTCATAATTCAAGAGTACATGGTCATACCAAACTTTTTTCTTTCCTTCGGCAATCAGAATTCTCGACTTAAATCCTACTCTCGATTCACCGGTAGAAATAAGCTGTTCTTCTAATAGAGATGAATTCCATTTTTTCAACTTATCAAATTCGACCAGCCAGTTCCACAGTTCGCCTGGGAGGCAGTTAATTTTAACCCTTTTGTTTATAACCATCATGTTTTTATTTTTAGCTTGATGTTTTGTAAAATGCGCCGAGTAGCGAACCCATGGTTTTACATAAAAAGGAAATTATAAAAATCACTAAATGTTCAGTCCAATCTGTTCCATAAAAATGTAAGATCAGGAAATCTATAATCGTGTAAATTATTGGCAAGGTTAAACCTATAATAAGTCGTCGGTTCGCATAAATTTTGCTCAGTCGTCTTGCAATCAAAAAGAATAAAATGAACCCCATGAATATAGAAATATAAGGACCACTCCATTTAGCATGTTCCGTATATTGTGCTTCTGCCAATCCAGGTTTTATGAGTGAATAAATAAATACTTCAAGAAAGGCAAAAGCGATCAGCATTATATGCACCAGAATAGCCCAACCGATTATTCTTAACCAAAGTAAAAAAATAGATCGCTCCATCAATAATTGTATTATTGGATAACTAAACAATAGGAATACATAAATCCACTAAGTGCTTCGTTGATTGTTGGAACAGGCTATCGGTATGAAATACTTCGAAATAATCACTATCTCGATACTCATATCCATAGTCCATCAGCCAAATACTCAATCCTCCCCATGCTTTCGCAAAATCATCCTGTCCAATCTCGAAAGTACCTATCAAATACTCCCCTGCGGATAAGGTCAAGATGTCCATTTCTTCTTGAAAATCCAATTCACCGGTTTGCAATTTCAAGCAGGCACTATGGCTTAATTTTGATATTTCCGTAATCGCAGGATTATCATGAATTACTAAGATCCATTGATGGTTATTGAAAGATAAGAGCTCTTTTTTTTGAGCCCAATTTCTTAATTTTTCAAAGGCAATATTTGACAAGTCAAATCTTCCACGGCTACGAATCGCGATCATTTTCTGACTTGGCAAATAACGCGACTCAATCGAAGCATGCTGGATCATCCATTCTTTAATAGTTTCCACATTTTGAAGGTAGGTCTCAACGCCAACTTCAAATTTTCCATTCTTGCTATTTTTACGATAAATTTTGTTGAAAACACTTTTCGCTTTTTTTCTTAAGCTAGAAGCATTAATCCCATAATACTTCTTAAAGGATTTGGAAAAAGAAGCAGGATTGTCGAATCCATACCTAAAACACAGTTCTCTAATGGACATTTCTCTGTATTTAAGCAATGACCAGGCTATCTTCTCGATTCTTTTTCTATTAACAAATTCTAGCGGAGTTTCAAGTACTATCTCAGAAAAAATTCTGTGAAAATGAAAGGGTG
>JAHEJC010000411.1 GCA_024639065.1 Lewinellaceae bacterium
ACAGTAATGATGGATATGGTATTACTGATTTACTGCCGGGGAATTATAGTGTATTTATTGAAGACGGAAATGGCTGTCAGTACAATAAAGCATTCAGAATCGACAGCTTGAATAAATTAGATTTTACAGTAGAAACAGAAGCAATAAGTTGTAAAGGCCAGCAAGACGGAAAATTATTTGTTGATCTACTGAGTAGTAATGGAATGGTTACCTATCAGCTGAATAATAGTCCCGTCCAGTCACAGCCTGTATTTATTGACATACCTCCCGGGAATTACCTTATTACTGCTACCGACGAAAGAGATTGTATGACGAGCCTTGATTCTATCCACTTTGAAGACCCACCTGAATTAATTGTTGATCTAGGAAATGATACCATAGTTAGAAGAGGACAAGAACTAACTCTTCTACCCGAAGTAAATTTACCCGATGCAGCGCTTACTTATCAATGGATCGTTTCTGCTGACGGTCCGGATGCATGCGATAATTGTACAGCATGGCAAATTTTTCCTAAACAATCATTTTCCGTAAAGGTTATTGTCTTTGATTCAGGCGCGTGTATTGCGGAGGATTTTATTGACGTATATGTAAATAATGAATTTGAAGTATTGGTGCCAACAGCTTTTTCTCCGAATGGAGATGGACAAAATGACTTGTTACATGTACATGGTAGTAATGGAGTAATCGTAAATCGTTTTCAAGTATTTGACCGGGCCTATAATTTGCTTTATGAAGATGTTGATTTTCAAATTAATGATTTGGGCAGGGGCTGGGATGGTCGAAACCTTAATCGTGAAATTCAAGAACCATTGGTGCTATGGAAAGTCATCGCAACGCTAGATAATGAAATTGAAAGAACTTATACAGGGATTACCAAAGTAATGAGAAATTGAGGAATAATTTATTCATATTAATATTGATCTATGGAGGAGCTGTAATCGGTTTGGGCCAAAATCCCTTTATGGCTACTAACAGTCAGGTAATGGAATGGAATGATCCTTCGTATTACCATCTCTCCCAGAATACTTCCGCATTAGGAATTGTCTACCAATCTCAATTTCAGAATAAGACCGCGGACCTTTTTAAATCGTATGCAATCTATGGCCATCACGTATTTAGTACTAATCAAAAGGATGCTTTTGGTTTACAGATGCAAGCCACTTTCGATCAAGATCAAGGATTAACTGAATCCATCCAAATTATCAGTGGAGTGAGTTACCAAAAATCCTTTACTGACTCCAGACAACCTTGGCAACATAAAGCAGGAGTTGGATTTCAAGGAGGATTATCCAAGACTTCAATGAACTTTGAAAATTACTGGTTTACCAATCAATTTGACATATCTACTGAACGTATTCAATTTGGTTGGGATTCGGGAGAAGCAATCCCTGAAGGTCAATTATCTTCTAATACTTATTTCCCTATTCATGGAGGATTGCATTATCAGGCCGAGTCAGACAATATAACTTTTGCGGTGGTGCTGGCAGCTCGAAACCTAAATGAACCTATAGCAAGATTTGAAGGAATGACTCATCGATTTAGTCGCGGCTATTTCGGACATATTCAGAGCGAAATTAAAGTAAAGAACAATATGGCTTGGAAGCCTTGGTTATCCTTTGGTAAGCAAGATCTTTCTGAAGTATTTCAAGTCGGCAATAGTTGGTCCTTAAAAGGAGACGCTTATCAAGATTGGAATATGAGTTTATCCGCTTTTTGTATCTGGACGCCTCGGATTGACCACTATACAGTTTCTCAATTAGGCACTTCTTTTAGGTTGGAATGGAACGAAATCGGGTTCATGATGCAGTATTTGTTTCCTCTCCAATCGGTAGATAATTTAGGTAACACATTTCAACTGGGTCTATATTTTATTCCTAAAATTGAGAAAGCGTTGAGGTATTAAAACAGTATGAAAGTATGACGGTTGGACTGTGTGACGGTTGGGGTGGCGCTGCTTATGAATTGAACAACGGCCTTCAGTAATCGTAGGTTCAAAATTTCAAAAGAACTCTCCTCAGCCCCTCCCACTTGGGGCTTGGGTCTTAAAGATAGGGGAGCTTCATACGTTTGGATTGGTAAGCGTGACCGCAAGGGAGCGATTGCTAAGCCATTAAACATCCGGTCCTCCATTTACGACACAGCATATCATGCGGTGGCCGATGACCATCGCTCGGATAAATCGCCCCTTTGGGGCTTGGATTAAATAGACAGTTGATGATCAGTTATTTTCATTTTGGACTATCGAAAAAGTCGCGGATGTCATGTGACATTCAACATCAAGCATTCAATATTCAAAATTCCTCGCGAATCCACTAATAACCTCCTACTTGAAAATACTACCTTTTCAATGTTAACCACCAACCTTATAAAATTATTCTATAAAAATCTACTCTTTACCTAGTTCTACAGCTCTTATAAACGCACTCTTAATGCCTTCATGGATGGACTCTTCTATTCCTGTTTGGCTGAAAGTATTTAAAGCTGCTTCAGTAGTACCTCCTTTCGAAGCTACCTTTTGAATCCATTCTTCGCAATTATAGTTCGCTCTCCGGTACAGATCTACAGTTCCTCGGAATGTCTGTGAAACCAGAAGCTCTGCCTCTGATTTTGAAAAACCCAATTCACGGGCACTATCAATCATCGATTGCATAAAGAAAAATACATAGGCAGGGCCAGAACCACTCACGGCGGTGGAAGCGTCTATGGCCGATTCGTTTGACACATAAATTGATTTCCCAGTGGTGTTAATCAGATTTTGTACCATTACAAATTCAATTCGTGTCACATCTTCTGAAGTAGTGAAGACGGTCATGCCCATGCCGATTTGAGCTGGCAGATTGGGCATAGCTCGTATGATTTTAGAAATTCCAAGTTCATTAGAAATGGCTTCCATGGTAATACCCGCCATAATGGATAAGACCACTTGCTGAGGATCTATGTGCGCCCTTAGACTTTTAAATAATTCGTGTGAGTCTTGAGGTTTTACTGCTAGAATGACAAGATCGGCAAATGGTATACATAAAGCCGGATTGTCATAAATATGTCCTATATCTGCTTCTCTAATTAACTCGGCCCTATGTTCAGACTTTTCAAGAATCATTAGATCCTCCTTTTCTGAAATTTGGGCTCTCAAGAAACTTTTGGCATAAGTCTGCCCCATATTTCCACCACCTATAATAAGTATTTTCATTAGGTACTACTGGTTTTTAAGTAATTGATCACAATATTATGGATAAAACTTAATATGCACGATCATTTAAGAAGTTTTGATATTCATTGATAGATATTCCAATCATTAATAGAATTCAGAAGTAGCTTAGGTTTTAACTAATATTTTTTAAATCAAAATAATAATACAAGACTGTATAAAGAACATCACGAAGTGGATTCATTTAGATGAAAAAACGACGATTGTCTTTTAATTATTCAGAATAGTTTTGCTCGTTTTTGCAGTTTTATTAATTCTCATTACCGTAAACGGTGTCAAAAATAATGCGCCTTCGGTGCTATCATTACAAGTGCCAAAGTCTGGTTAAGCAGCGGGATTGAGTGGCAAACTACAGATTGATGTGAAGGATAATGACCCCTTATATAACCTTGCAGGATGATCCAAGATTCAAAGAGATATTTGAGGATGATGCCTAAATAGGGTAGTGCTCGCCTAAATTAATTTTCATTGCTCTCTTGTAAATGTTTCTATTCTTATTAATAATCAATTTTCGATGAGGATTTTTTTTAGATGATTTATTTCTAATTTCTAATCTCGAATTTCAGATTATACATATTAAATAAATTTATTAAGTGTTAATACTTTTTAGAAGTAAGACGCTTTACATTTTATAGTAAAACATCCCATCGTTAAAATTGGTCCCGTGATCTCATTCAATTAATTTTGCTTCAACGGTTTTATAAATTAGATTTCATATCCTGCTGAGATCTTATTTTAAAACCTTATTTTTAGTTGTATATCATTGGATCAATCAGCCCGGTTATGAAGAATTTATTTTATTCGGTAATTATAATTATGACGATTTCAAGTTTAGGCTGTGGACCTCAGCCCAAGGCAATAAATCAACCATCTGATCAAAAGTCGGACGAACTGAAACCAAAGGCGGATTACGCATTAGCAATCCATGGCGGTGCAGGAATCATCCTAAGAAAGAATATGACGGAAGTACAAGAGACTGCATATCGATCTGCCCTTAACCATGCGCTGAATGTAGGTGAGAAAATTTTGAAAGCTGGGGGTACGGCTACAGAAGCGGTTATTGAAACCATAAAAACTATGGAGGACAATGCTCTATTTAATGCAGGTCATGGTGCGGTTTTTACAAATGAAGGTAAAAATGAGCTGGATGCCTCCATTATGGAAGGACAAGATCTTAATGCTGGTTCTATAGGTGGCGTGACGAACGTGCGAAATCCCATTGAAGCGGCTTATGCAGTATTAGCTAAATCTGAACATGTACTTATTACTGGAAAAGGCGCTGAACAATTTGCCAAAGAGCAAGGGTTGACTCTAGTGGAGCCTAGTTATTTTTATACAGACCGGCGGTGGAAGAGTCTTCAAAAAGCCAAAGAAAGTGAGCAAAAGAATCAGCCGGTAAGTGTCGACACTAAGCATGGTACTGTCGGTGCTGTTGCATTAGACAAGTATGGGAATCTCACCGCTGGAACGTCTACAGGAGGAATGACCAATAAAAGGTATAATCGATTTGGGGATGTGCCTATCATTGGCGCAGGTACGTATGCAAACAATGCTTCCTGTGCTATATCGTGTACTGGACATGGAGAGTACTTTATGCGTTACACAGTAGCACACGATATAAGCGCTTTGATGGAATATAAAAATATGACGCTGGACGAAGCTTCCGAGGAAGTTGTCCTCAATAAATTAGTAAAGGCCGGAGGTAGTGGTGGAATAATCGGTGTTGATAAAGAAGGAAATATAAGCCTAACCTTTAACAGTCCTGGTATGTATCGTGGATACGTAAAGCCGGGAGAAAGGTCTGTAAAGATATACGGAGATGATGATGCAGACCATTGAAATCGATAACTATATTCAATTAAAAAGCATAACAGAGGATGATATCCCTAACCTGATTAAATATATTTCTGATCCTACGGTTTTTGCAAATTCACTGGTCATACCCAATCCTTATACTGAGAAAGAGGCCCAGGATTATTTAGATTTGAATCGCAATTTTGAAGCCGAACATAAAATTCAATGCAACTGGGGTATCCACGATCATCAGAAAGGGTTTATTGGTGGAATAGGTTTACTTTTTGATGATGGCATAGATAGCCATAAGACTAAGTTAGGGTATTGGATAGGCACACCATTTAGGGGGCAAGGTATAATGACCAAAGTCGTCGAAAAATTTGCCCAATACGTGATGCCACTCTATAATCTGGTTCGACTGGAGGCCCATGTATTCAGTGATAACCGGGCGTCGATGCGCGTCTTGGAAAAAGCTGGATTTACTTACGAAGGGACCCTCCGAAAATTTGAGCATAAAAATGGAAAGTTCTTAGATGTCTATTGTTATGCACTGGTCCGATAAATTTACATCGTATATATTGCTATCAATATGTTACACTCCGGTACTGGAAAGTTCATTGATTAGAAAATCCCTTTAACCTGGTCACCGTGATCTCCTTATAACAGCCTAAAATTAG
>JAHEJC010000412.1:0-450 GCA_024639065.1 Lewinellaceae bacterium
GTACCATGTTGCTTCGCATAGGCCTGGATAATTGGATAGGTGATCGAATGATCTCCGCCCAAAGTGAGTAATGGCATATCACCTTGATTAGATACGATATCCCTTATCTCAAAATACTCAGTGGGCATAAAATCACCAAGGTCTATAATCATATCCGGGCGTATCTCAATTAGCTGCTCCGTATAATAATTAGCAGAAGGTGAAAACAGGGCTTTTCGGATGAGTGGAGGGGCCTTGGCCGCTCCTTTTAGAAATGAAGATTTTTCATCATAGCAGACGCCTAGCATCGCTATCTTTTTATTCGTCATAATACGAAGGTAGTAAGTTGGGAAAATATATCTAGTTTCACAATCTCAATATTAAGTTAATATCTTGGTAGATCTAAATTATGAGCTTGCAGAATAAAATATTCTAAAGTTGAATGAAATGAAAATTTTGGTGGTATTGGGC
>JAHEJC010000412.1:460-5670 GCA_024639065.1 Lewinellaceae bacterium
TATTGTATAGATATTTTTAAGCCGGGTCAACTGGTTATTTGTACCGGAGGGTGGGGACCTCAATTTAATATTTCCTCTAGACCCCATGCATATTATGCCAAAGCCTATTTAATTGAAAACAGTCTTTCGAAAAAAGATTTTTTGGAAAATGCGTTATCCAAAAATACGGTAGATGATGCAGTGAAAGTTAAATCCATTGTATCAAATTTGAACAACGCTAAACTAATTGTGATAACCTCTGATTTTCACCTGAAGCGGGTTCAATTAATATTCAATATAATTTTAGAAAACTATGACATGGAATTTGTTGGGGTTGAAAGTAATTTAGAAGAAGAAAAACTGAATTCATTCGTTCAACATGAACAAAAAGCCATCAAGGCCATACTGGAAGATGGACTGTATTATTAGGCTTTAAAGCACCTCGTAGAAATTTCTTTGAAGCTTTAATGAACATCCTTCATGCTTAGTTGTACTCTTTTTCGATCCAGATCAATAGCCGTCACTTTTACTTTTACCTGATCATTTAACTGAACCACTTCATACGGACTCTTAATATATCGGTCGGTGAGTTGGGATAGATGGACTAATCCTGTTTCTTTAATGCCAATATCAACAAAGGCACCAAACTGCGTAATGTTCGTCACCGTACCCGACAAAATCAAGCCAACTTTGAGATCTTCTATGGATCTGATGTTATCTTCAAAAGTAGGCGTGATAGCTTCACCTCGAGGATCAAGCCCTGGCTTTTTTAATTCCATTATTACATCTTGCAAAGTTGGAAGACCCACTTCAGTAGTTGTGTATTCATGCAATGGGATTTTCTCCAATAAACTAGCTTGTTCATGGAGATTTTCCAACTTAATGTGTTCCTTTTTAAGCATCTGTTGAACGAATAGGTAGCGCTCCGGATGAATACCTGTTTGGTCAAGTATATTTGGACTATTCCGAATTCTTAAGAACCCAGCACTTTGTTCGAATGCTTTCTGACCTAAGCGAGGCACTTTATGCAAATCGGTGATGGTTTTGAATGCACCTTTTTCAGACCTGTACTGAACAATATTTTCGGCCAGTCCTTTGCCTAATCCTGAGACGTACATTAATAAATATTTACTCGCTGTATTCAGTTCTACACCGACTAAATTGACACATCGCTCAACCACGCGATCCAACTTTTCCCTGAGTCTTTTTTGATCGACATCATGTTGGTATTGACCCACTCCTATAGATTTAGGATCAATCTTTATGAGTTCTGCCAACGGATCTGCTAATCGTCTTCCAATAGAAATGGCTCCTCGAACAGTGAGATCTAATGTTGGAAATTCTTCTCTAGCTTTTTCGCTGGCGGAATAAATAGAGGCTCCTTGCTCACTGACCAGGTACATTTTCTTGGTATAGTTTGGGAAGGTCTTCTTGAGCCAATCCATCGTCTCACGCCCCGCGGTCCCATTACCAATCGCGAGTGCACCGATCTGATATTGATTCATCAGATGATCGATGGTTTTTCTTGCTTCTTCTTGCTGGGTTTGGGGAGGATGGGGATAAATAACAGTGGTCGTAGTTAGGCTACCCGTTTCATCCAACACTACTACTTTACACCCACTGCGAAATCCAGGATCAATCGCCATAATAATTTTCGGACCTAATGGTGGAGCTAATAAAAGTCTGGATAAGTTTTTAGCAAATAGTTCAATCGCTAGAATATCAGCTTTTTCTTTATAATGATTTCTGGTTTCTTTTTCAAGGCTGGGGTGGATAAGTCTCTTAAAGGCATCTGCAATAGCCAATTTGATTTGCTGAGCAGAAGGACTTTGATTAGAAATAAAACTTCTTTCAATAGAATGGATGCTGCGATCGTTATCTGGACTGACCTTTACTTTTAAAAATCCGGCTTGTTCTCCTCTCAATATGGCCAATAAACGATGCGCGGGCATTGAACTGATTTTCTCTTGCACTTTGAAATAATCGCGATATTTTTGGGCTTCTGCTTTTTTCTTAACAATGAGGTTAGCTTGGATCAATGCATGCTTCTGATAAATGCTTCTTAAGTAATTGCGTACTGATGGATCTTCGGCGATCCGTTCTGCTATAATGTGCCTAGCTCCTTCCAGGGCTGCTTCCAGGTTGGGTACATTGTTATTTATAAAGGGTTTGACCAACTCTTGAAGTGATCCATTGGATTGCTGCAAGATTTTTCTTGCTAAGGGTTCTAATCCCAGTTTTCGAGCCTGACTGGCTTTTGTTTGTCGTTTTTGTTTGTAGGGTAAATATATATCTTCCAGAGTTGCCAGATCAAAACATCCTTCGATTTGTTGTTGTAATCCTGCTGTCAGTTTTTCCTGTTCCTGAATCGTTTTCAGAATGTATTCTTTCCGCTGAATTAGATCGAAAAATTTATTATTAAGTTCTTGTATTCGTTCGATTTGAGTTTCGTCCAGATTGCCTGTTCTTTCTTTTCGATAACGAGCCATGAATGGTATCGTACAACCTTCTTGCAATAGTTGTAATACTTGACCTATCTGATGTTTAGGCAGACCTGCATGGGCGTGTATGAATTGTTGGATATTCATCGAGCCATAATGTATGAAGTTTGATAAGTCAAAGGTAAAAAATTGATTATACCGTTCAAGCATTATCATTTTGAATACTCTGCTCTTATGTCCTAAAGCTACCTCATGGCCTGACCGTGATTTCAGATTCGTATAATTGTTGTTCATTATTGTTTTCCTCGATCGAACAGATAAGGATTTCCAGAAGCGAGAAACAAGAAAACAATTATCAAAATTAGTCGGACTCAATTCAAAACATAGAATATTAACAGAAAGCTGACACTATTAATAAACCGAGGTACGTAAAGTCTAAGGTTAAAATTGTTCAATATCCTTTTCATAGTCATCCTGGACCTACCTTATTAGTAACGCTGGCAGGTTAAGCTCAGGGTCCGTATTAAAGACTAGCATTGCATTGCCTGGTCGTATTCCCCACCAAATCAAGGTTCCGTAAACCTATAATCCACTAATATTTAAAATATATTTTGATAAAGTGAAAGAAACTCACTAGCTCTTGCGTACCACAGGGTGATTTTTGAAATATTTTTTTCAACCGTGATTTCCCAATTTTCTAAGAAAATTGTCAAATCACAGCTAAATACAATTGTCATGAAAACGATGTCATTAAAATTATTCACAGTGTTGGTCTTGATCATAGGTATGGCACTTTCATTTGTTCAGTGCGAAAAAGACCTAGGTCCATCCGAGTCAATAATGACTCAGGCCAATTTGCGAGGAAACAGTACTAACGGAAAAAATACCCATAAGGGCAGAGCGAATGCCCATGCAAATACTAATGTTGATATTTGTATGTGCTTAGCGGACAATTATGAACGAAATGTATTGAACGAAGCAGAAAAGAGTGCACTCTCGTTTATGCGTGAAGAAGAAAAATTAGCCAGGGATGTTTATTATTATTTATTTGAAAAATGGAATTATCCGATCTTTAACAACATTAGTCGGGCTGAAGAAAGACACATGGCGGCTTTGCTTTGTTTATATGAAAGGAATGGCCTGGAGGATCCGGTAGGAAACAATGCACCCGGCATATTCGTAAACGAACAATTCACACGACTGTACGCGGAATTAATTGAAAAAGGCGCTGTAAGTCTGTCCGAAGCTTTGAAAGTGGGTGCTACAATCGAAGATGTAGATATCTATGATTTAATGAATCTATCTGAAGGAGGTGACATTGAAGATGAGGCCATATTGGCTATATTTGCAGAATTAACCAAAGGCTCTCGCAACCACTTGAGGGCATTCAACCGTTCACTCAATGGGATAGGCGGAAGTTATACTCCACAATTTATGTCCTCCGAACTTTTTGAAGAAATAATAAATTCTGAAAGAGAGCGAGGTAGTGAACTTTGTCCAGGAATGATCAATTGTACCGGAAATCAAGGTAGGGGTGGCTATCAAGGTGATTGTACCGGTGATGGTATTGGAAACGGTTCCGGTGCATGCACGTCAACCTGTTTTGCAGATGGCACTGGGGAAGGACCTAGTCATGATCAAAAAGGAAAAAGAGGACCAAAATAAATTGTTGTTGGCATAGAATTATGCAAGTGAGCAGGTGGCACTATGGCTCCTGCTCATTTTGGCTATGAATGAATTATAAATGTCTTGTGCCAAAAATTAGTCAGTAATCTTGAAATTTCCCCAGGAAAACTTTAGTAATTTTAAGTGAAAATTCCAAAACCAGCTGTATGCTGATCTCATCTGAAATTTGTGATCAATTCTCTGACCAGGAAATCATCAGTAAATCGCTGGAAAATATTGATTTCTTTACTTGCCTCTATCGACGGTATGAAATCAGATTGCTTCGCTACATCAACCGGATTTCAAAATTCTCTAAAGAAGAATCTCAAGATATTTTACAGGAGGCGTTTATCAAGGTTTGGAAGAGTTTAAACAGTTTTGATCCTAGCCTGAAGTTGTCCAGCTGGTTATATCGAATTGTGCATAATCAAGTGGTATCAAATTGGAGAAAAGATAAATGGACCAAAAACAATCCTTTTCTAGAATTAAAAGATTCCATGTTGCAGAGCATTGGAACAGATATGGAAATGGACACTTTTGATGAGAAAATGGTACAAAAAGCATTGGCGGAATTACCTGAAAAATATCGACAAGTTTTGATCCTAAAATATTTTGAAAGTATGAGTTATGAAGAAATCTCCGATATCCTTCGGATTCCAGAAGGCACAGTAGCCATACGTCTAAATCGGGCAAAGAAAGCTTTTAAATCAACTGGCAGGAAATTTATTTAATTTTAATCAATGCATCATGGAAAATGCTAAAAAAATAGTTGATCGAATTCGAGAAGAAAAAATCAAACCGACTCCTCGCTGGATTTATATTTTAAGGAATGGGTTGTTATGGTCTGGATTTTTATTCGCATTAGTGTTTGGTGCGTTGGCTTTTTCAGTTATTTTACTAGCTGTACAGCAGACTGACTTTAGCATAATATCCCATATTGGCCATTCCAAGTTGGAGCTGTTCCTAGGCCTTTTACCTTTTATTTGGTTGATTTTTGTTATCGTTTTTCTGGGTTTAGCGATTTTAAATATTCGTAATACCCGGAAAGGATATAAGTTCTCGCCATTTCGTCAAGTAAGTATTAGTCTGCTGATCAGTATAGCTTTGGGAACTTTATTTTTTTTG
>JAHEJC010000080.1 GCA_024639065.1 Lewinellaceae bacterium
ATGGGAAGTTCGCGTAGGGACACCGATTGGATATATTCGGCAATCTCGGGAGTGAGTGCGTAGGTTTTCGAGGCCATTTATATTTATTTTAGGGGATAAACTTGTATTTTAAAAATCAAATTTACGTTTCTTTTATATTGGTGAAAGATAACGATTGGTGTATATGGCGTTGGGCATTTCAAAGCACTTCACTTTCAAACCACCCGTATGTTTATTAAAATGTTCTCAAGTTTATTTTACCGCTATCTGCCCAATGACATATGACACTTTATTAGCTTTAGTTTTCTCACATTATCATTCCAACAAATTAATTTTATTTTCTAAATATTTCCGGGGTATCTCAATTATTTACATCATTAATTTTATTGATGTCAAAAATATAGATGTATTTAAAACCATATAAAAAAAAGCTGGCAAAGAAATCCAAATGCTATCTCTTAACTTTATTCTTATGATGAGGCCAGCGAACATAAGTAATGCAAGACCGAGAGATGAAATCATTAGAACAAAGTAGAATTTAAGTCCTACTAATAAACCTAAAGCTCCTGCAATTTCTAATAAAATGGTTGTTAGTCCTATTTTTTCTAAACCAAACCGTTTAAACTCGTTTTTCATATGCGGTTCATTAAAATAGGAAAAAGCATAAGCAAAAAAGGACAAACTTGATATTAAAACACATATTGTAACTACATACATGCTTGATTATTAAATTGATGAATATGCTATAAAGCTACAGAGGACCAAAAGAATGAGCGATGGCAAATGTTTAATAAATGGATTACTTATTTTGAAATGAAAATATTGAGCACCTATCATTAATAGACCCATAAGAATAGATGGAATAAGAACTAATGAGGAATACCAAATACCTGCAACAAGCAATGTAGCTAAAGATATTTTTGTTGCTCCTACAATATTTCTAGTTAAATCACTTAATCCAAATTGTTCGAATTCTTTTAAGACATTATGAAACCTAAAAGTCCAAACATATACAACAGATATTGCAACAATAATTTGTGATAAATTCAGTAAATTTTCCATTTTTTTTCTATTAAGTTTTTCCTACTCATATGGCTTTTCGGAATTCGCCTCGATTTAATTGGGATTACTATCTCCTTTTTTGAATAACTTCTATAGTGCCGTTTCATATAATTGAAACTAACGCGTAGCTACATGACGTAGCGGCGTTTAGCCGCTATGATCATTATAGCTTTTATTATTGGCTTCGGTCTTTTTTCTTTTTAAGTCTTATTGCCATATTATTTGCATATTCTTTAAATCCAATTTTATTTGCTATTCTTATTGATGGTTTATTTGAAATCAATGTTTGATACCTTATTAGCTTATCTTTTGTTGATAATTCTCTTACCGCCTTTTTTAACACTTCATAGCTAAACCCCATCCCTCTAAAATTTGGATTCGTGTAAACTCCTACAAACCCTACATCTCCTCTAATTATGTTATAACAAGCGATTGATTCTATTTTATTTTCATAAAAATATCCAAATAATCCATCATTTCTTTTATTGATACCACTATTTGCCCATCCTTCTTCGTCTCCAGATTTTGAAAGGCTTTCTATTAATTTATAGTGTTTCTCAAAATTTATTTTGTCTACTTCTTTTGATATTTGAAGTTCAGCATCTGGATCGTCATAATATCCCTGATATGTAGGACCAATTATTTTTTCTATATTTTTTTCAAATAAATATTCTAAATTGGATTCTGAAAACACATTATTTGATTCGAGTTTTATTTTCTTGACCTTGTCCTTTATTTGATTAACTATTCCTTGTGGTACCGATAAAATTAATTGGTTTTTTCGTTTAAATATCCAGGCTCCATTATAAACTTCTAAATAATTATGTGGAACTACAATTATTCCTGTTCCTCTTAATTCATCTCTTTCGAATCCAAAGAAATTACTCCAATAGTTATCAACCCTTTCTGTTTTCAATTAATTCTAAATTTGTTTTGATTGAAGCCAACGGTAAATGATAAGAGAAGTTATGACAAAGGAGTAATTGCTTCTTATCTGATGTTGTGCTTTCGTTATTTTTAAGTTAACATTTTCCAAGAGGTAGAATCCTATTTATCTGAAGAATTTAATCGTTCTACATAAGGTTTTGTTGCTTCTATTATTTGATCTATAATAGCATCTGCCTTTTCAATTTCTTGAAAATTTATTAAATGCAAAAACAAAAAATTGTCTAACAAATTTTCATATTCTAATGATTGGAATAAAGGATCGTAAGGTTTTTTAAGTTTTGATTTTCCAGTCCATTCATAATTACCATACATATCCATTTCTTTTAGCGAAATGTATTTAGACATTATTGGTATAATTTTGTTGTAGCTCCATTCGTCTAACGCACGTTCCCTAATATTTACAGCATCTATTTGCGCTTGCCATTGGTATAATAATTTAATTATATTCTTGTCCCTAATAATATTCATTCTTCCAGCTTGAGTAATATTTGATATGCTTTGCGATGAAGAAGTAAACTGTGCGGCTGGAAGAGAACTATAAAATATACTATCTAGATTGTGTTTTTGTAATTCGACACCAGAACTACCCATTAAAGCCATTATTTTGTTGTTAGCTTTCATAGCGCCTTTAATCAAGTTTATGTTATTAGATGAAAGTGTTTTATTTTCTTGAAATTCATCATGCAGATTAGATAAAATGGTTTTTTCTTCAATTATATCTAAACGTGTTTGATTCCAACTATTTATTTGCAGCGCTAATAATATACCTATCATGACAAGTAGTATTTCGCCAATGGCATATTTAAAATACTTTCCAGTCGTATTTTTCGAAAGAATTTTATCATTGGTTATTGGTTTGTCGTAATGCAGCACAACGGTCCAGTGAATGCGTCCGACCCGAAGACTCGGGATGGTGTCATCCCACATTGTTACTTGCCGTCTCTTTTTCATGCTCTTATCCACAGCATATTTATAGTTCTTATGAAAACACTTGGTAAAGTCAAAGATAACTATCAACAAGTCATAACTCGCTTTATCAACCGTTAGTTCCTGATGTAAATACCTCTCATATTAAAAAATCTTCCCCCGAGTACGTGGGGGATTAAATACTCAAATAGACAATTTGTCAATGCCCACCCCTCCGCTGACGCGGTTTCGTCGCTTAAAGGTCCACCGGACCTTTACTTTTGCTACGCAAAAGATCGTTCATCAATCCCTAACGCAACGCACCGAAAATCCCACCATCTTACTGGTGGTGCCCCGGGTTACATTGTCATTATCATTGTACATGAGGTAGTACCGGACTTCGTTACTAAACTCAGTAGAACTCCACCAGTAGCCGTTGCCTCCAAGATTGAAGAACACTCCACCACTATCGCGGCCGCCGCCCGGAAGACCGGTAAAACCACTTTCGTTGGTAGCTCCCGTGTTCGGACTGTTCCAATGGGAGGTGCCGGTTTCTTTCATGGGGCCTCCTGCCACACTCAAACCGCCCAAAAAATCCGTCAGGCTCGTCCATTCTGCAACCGTGGGCACATGCCATCCCATCGGGCACAGACCGCTGGTATCGTTCACCGCATACCAGTTATACAGCTTGCCGTAGGGTTGCTCGTGGCTGTTGTCGTTGTCGTACCAGCAATATGCCCCACTGCTTAAGGCAAACCAGCTTATACTATTTGTTACATTTGGAATAACATCGCCATTCTTATATTTCGTTGTACGAAGATTCTGAGCCATCCATTCCTGAGCACCGATGGCAACCGTCTTGTATACAGTCCCATCAATATCGGTGACCGACCCGAGTTGAAAGCTGGTCAAAGAGGCCCAAAAGATTCCATTCCAACCTTCCAAATCACAGGTGGCGGGATTAAAGCGGAGCGTCCCTGGCGCCGGTGTAGCATCCTCTGAGTGACTGATGATGATGGCTCCTTCTACCTCCAGCTTTTCCTGGCTATAGGTAGTGGAAGAGGATATCGCAAGGAGTAATATCAATATTTTGGTTACTTCTTTCATCTATTATAGTATGGTCTATCTTATAAATATAGTGCTCCAATTTCGTTTGTGGTCAAACATAATGGTTACAATCTTGCTTGTAGCCAACAGTTGAGTATAGGTGAAAAGCGACCTTCCTGACTGCAGGCGTCTATTCTTGTCCTGACCGTAAGCGTCAGGATCGTCGCTTAAAGGTCCACTGGACCTTTATCCCCCTCTGGCGGAATCGTTCCTCAATCCCTCACACAACGCACCGAAAAACCATACCTCTTATCACTTTTGCTCCGGCTTACACTGGCATTGCTGATGCTCAGGAAGCGGCACCAGGCGATACTGCTACTCGACTCCGTACTGCTCCACAAGTAGCCCTCGTTACCAAGATTGAAGTACCTACCATCGACGTAGCGGAAGCCGCCGGGAAGACTGGTAAAACCACTTGAGTTGGTAGCTCCCGTGTTCGGACTATTCCAATGGGCGGTGCCGGTTTCTTTCATGGGGCCTCCTGCCACTGTGCTTTGAGCTCCTACTGCATTTGGATCAACACTTCCAGGATCGAGATAATCAATCAAAGTCGTCAATTCTGGATCGGTAGGTACATGCCATCCCGTTGGGCACAGACCGCTGGTATCGTTCACCGCATACCAGTTGTACAGTTTGCCATAAGGCTGTTCGTAGCCGTTATCGTTGTTATACCAACAATAGGCACCACTATCTAAGTTGCCCCAGTCGTTATTGTCTGTAACATTTGGAATTACATCACCATTCCTATATTTCGTTGTGCGAAGATTCTGTGCCATCCATTCCTGAGTACCGATGGCAACCGTCTTGTATACATTCCCATCAATATCGGTGACCGACCCGAGTTGAAAGCTGGTCAAAGAGGCCCAAAAGATTCCATTCCAACCTTCCAAATCACAGGTGGCGGGATTAAAGCGGAGCGTCCCCGGCGCCGGTGTAACATCCTCCGTGTTCTTGATGATGATGGCTCCTTCTACCTCCAGCTTTTCCTGGCTGTAGGTAGTGGAAGAGGATATCGCAAGTAATAGTATCAGTATCGTGTTTATTTCTTTCATTCATTATATTTTAGTCCATGTAATCATTCTAGTCCAACCATTTCAAATTGTTGTAAAAAAAATAGTTGAAATTTTCGTACCCGTGACATTCGCCATACCAAACTCATATTCTTCATAATTTTTGACCGCACTTTATCTGCAGACGTTCATAAATGCAGGTGGATCGCGTAATTAAATAATCAAATAGCCCTGACCGCAAGTATCAGGATGGTCAAATCCTGACCCGGCTGCCCGTTGTACTCAATCCTTCACACAACGTACCGAATACCCCACCCTTTTATCAAAGAAGCTCTGTAGTGCATCCTCACTGAGGTACCTCAGGATGCAGTACCAGGCATTCGCTGTAGATTCAGTAGAGCTCCACCAGTAGCCGAAGTTGCCAAGATCACTGAAAGTACCACCAAAGTTACGGTAGCCGCCCGGAAGACCAGTAAAGCCGCTTGCATTGGTAGCTCCTGGATTCGGGCTGTTCCAATGGGCTGTGCCGGCTTCTTTCATAGGGCCTCCGGCTACACTCAAACCACCAAGAAAGTCTATCAGGGTTTTCCACTCAGAACTCAGATCATCACCGCTAGGCACATGCCACCCCTCAGGACAGAGGCCTCTGCTATCGTTCACCGCATACCAGTTATATAGTTTGCCGTAGGGCTGTTCATAGCTGTTGTCGTTGTCGTACCAACAATATGCCCCACTGCTTAAGTTAGCCCAGCCATTTGTAATATTTGGAATAGTATCTTCATTCTGATATCGGGTGGTGCGAAGATTCTGAGCCATCCATTCCTGAGTACCGATCGTAATCGTCTTATATTCATTCCCATCAATGTCGGTGACCGATCCTAGTTGGAAGCCAGTCAGTGAAGCCCAAAAGATTCCATTCCAACATTCGAAATCATTTGTGGTTGGATTAAAGCGGATCGTCCCCGGCATCGGTGAAGCATCCTCTGAGTTCTTGACGATGATGGCTCCTTCTACTTCCAGCTTTTCCTGGCTGTATATAGTGGAATAGGATATCGCAAGTAATAATATCAGTATGGTGTTTATTTCTTTCATTCCTTATATTTTGGTCTAAGTAATCATTCTAGTTTCACTATTTCAAATTGTTCTAAACCATAATGCTAGAAATTTTGGTGCCAAGTATAACTGGCTCTGTATGCAGACTCATTCTTAAAAATAATTCGACCGCTTCGCGGTATTATTTAAATAATCAAATAGACAAATAGTCAATGTCCACCCCTCCGCTGACGCGGTTTCGTCGCTTAAAGGTCCACCGGACCTTTACTTTTGCTACGCAAAAGATCGCTCCTCAATCCCTAACGCAACGCACCGAATACCCCAGCCTCTTATCGACGTTGCTCCAGCCTACATTGCCAACGCTGTGGAACAAGTTGCGACACCAGGCGCTACTGCTACTCGACTCTGTACTGCTCCACCAGTTGCCGCTGAAGCCAAGATTGAAGAACGTTCCATTGAAGAGACGGTAGCCGCCCGGAAGACCAGTAAAGCCGCTTGCATTGGTAGCTCCAGTGTTCGGACTGATCCAATGGGCGGTGCCGGCTTCTTTCATAGGGCCTCCTGCCATACCCAGACCACCGAGAAAATTTGTCAGGGTGGTCCATTCTGCATCCGTAGGTACATGCCATCCCGTCGGGCACAGACCGCTGGTATCGTTCGCCGCATACCAGTTATACAAATACCCAAATTCATTTACATCAAAAGACCGATAACCAGCCCCGACCGTATCATAGACGCTATACGCTCCATAATTTGCTGCATTCCAGGCAGCATCTCCGCTAGCATCATTTCCAATTAGGGTAATGCCATTACCGTTGACAAATGTGGTAGTCCTTAAGTTTTTAGCCATCCATTCCTGTGTTCCAATGATCACAGTTGGATAAATATTTCCGTCCTGATCCATCATTTCACCCAGCTCATATTGGTAGCCAGTCAAAGAGGCCCAGAAAGCACCATTCCATCCTTCAAAATCATTGGTAATAGGATTGAATCGTATGGTTCCCGGAACAGGAGTCGGGTCTTCAGAATTCTTGATGATGATAACTCCTTCTACCTCCAGCTTTTCCTGGCTGTAGGAGGAAATAAATGAGGAAATAGCAAATACAAAAATTAGACCTAATGATTTTCTCATGATCAAAGGATTTACACCTTCTCAAATTTAAGACTTTTGCATAAACCTTGTTGTATCTGAGAAGGATAAAAGTGGCAAGTAAACGGTTGGTATATGATTTCGTAAGGGATTTCGGACTTCAAACCTATCAAGTTACATGCCAAATTTAATACGTGTGATAACGCCCGAAAATCTCTAAAACCCTTATGAATTATACACATTTGTTGTGCTTTCGTTATTTTCTGAAAAACTTAATCATTGAAGCTCACTTTTTATTGTATTGATAATATCTTCTGCTTTTCCAATTAAAAGGAGTGTTTCATGTTTTGAAATATTCAAAAATGTAGATCGTGTATGTAATACATTAATAAATTCAGCATTTTTGAAAAGCTTCTCGTAATTAGAATTTATATGTTTAGATGGAATAATAGCAACAAGATTTTTATCACGGTCAAAATTGATATCTGAAATTTTAAACCATTTATAAATTTGAGCCATAGAACTATAATGATATAAGATAGGATAGTATTGATTAGTTGCCATATGATTTTCAATCACTTCGCCTTCTACCATATCTTGTAACTCACTTGGCCATGCCATTAACCTAACTTTAAGGTCATTGTTGCTTATCAAGTCTATACTATTAGATGTGGTTAAAGCACTTAAAGAACCTACAGGATCATTATATGTAGGAGAATAAATAGTATGCATTAATAAACTATCTATTTTTTGATAGTTATACTCATCATTAGAGTTAGATATTTTCAAAATTTCTTCAGAAGCTGATAAATAACGTGCTCTAATCTTGTTAAGATATAACATTTGCTCTTTAGCACTTTCAAACTCGGTTTTGAGGTTTTCTAAAATCTGTTGTTCATCTTTTTTTTCGATGCGTATAGCGTTCCAATCATTAATACTTAAAGCAATTAGTATCCCTATAACCACAAGTACAATTTCACCCAAAGCATATTTAAAATACTTTCCAGTTTTGTTTTCCATAAGCAAGTTTTGGCGAATTTTTCTGAAGAATTTTATCATTGGTTATTTTGAGTTCTCTGAATTAAACACAACAACTGAATAAAGTTAATTAACTATATCTATTTGTATAAAGTTAACTCATCTATGGGACTTCTAACACCTGGTAGACGGTTGTTGTAATCTGATTGTTGAGTCTGAAAAATTGCAAAGGTGAGTCAGAATTCATGTTTATAATAGTTATTCATTTAAGAATAAGTGAAATTCTTGAGGAGCCTGCTACGGATTGTACAAGCGCCGGTTTCATTGTTGTTTAACTAATAATAGCAACAGTTAATACCCATTAGGCTTGACAAAACCTTCTGTGAATTTGGATACTAATTTTGCAAAATGTATCAATTTAGGTTCACTCCAATAAGCGCCGACTACCTGAACACCCATCGGTAATCCTTCTTCTCCAATTCCAAGTGGTATGTTCATGCCGGGATGTCCGCTGGCATTAAAACATGCCAAATAAGGCCAAGCATAATTTACATAAATGAGCTTTTTGCCAGCGTAATTTATCGGAGTTCCAATTTTACATCGCTTAAAGGCAGGTCCGAAACTCATTGGACAAACCAACAAATCAAATTTTTCGAAGTACTCCTCCCATTCATTCACTATACCTGCTCTGATGCCCATGGTCTCTGAGTAATCAATGAAACTGTTCTTAAAGCCTTTATTCAACTCTCGATGAAATTTATTAATTCCTTTCAATAAACCATTTTTCAACTGCATTTTCATTAGAGGCTTGATAAACCAAGGTACATCCTGAGAGATTAATTGACTGAATAATCTCACAAATAGTGAAAGAGAACGTTCATGCAAATCCCCGACAGGACCAGTGTTTTCCGTTTTGCAATCATTCATGGTAAGTTGATCAATAAAGTTCTGGATGACCCATTTCATCTTACTGCTTGTTTCATAACCAGGCCAGCCGTCAACCCATGCTATTTTATAATCACTTAAGGATTTGCCTTCTGTATTTTTCCATTCGATTTTGGGGGTATTTCTATCGCTTTTGTGCGGTCCTCGAATTATTTCCCACACCAATTCTAAGTCTTCCGGATCTCGCGCCATGGGACCTGCCTGGGCCATATGGAAAGCAAAACCTCTTGCCCCTTTTGGTTTTGGAACGACTCCATGCCCAGGAACAGTATTCTCTGTGGGTTTCATTCCAAAGAGACCGCAATAATTGGAAGGGTTACGGATAGAACCTCCAAAATCGCCTCCCAGTTCAATTGGCGTCATTCCAGCAGCAAGTGCAGCAGATGAGCCACCACTACTACCGCCAGGTGAGTATTCAGTATTGTAAGGGTTTTTACCTTCTGGATAAATGTCGCCAGCGATCTGATAATCGGTCAAGTTTCTTGGCACATTGGTTTTACCTAAAATGATGGCCCCTGCGTTTTTTAATCTTTTAACGACTACTGCATCCTCAGGTGCAACCCAATCTTTCAGCATTTTGAAATTTAGAGTGGATTTTGTGTCCTTTATCCAAAATTGTTCTTTAACGGTCATTGGTACACCATGGAGGGGACCTCTTGATTTGCCAACTTTGACTTCATGGTCACATTCCGCAGCAATTTTGAGCGCTTCATCTTCAAGCGATATAACAACTGCATTTAGTTCAGGATTGTATTGTTTTATCCGAGCAAGATGTTCTTTTACAACTTCTATTGATGTTGCTTCTCCGTCTTTAATAAGTTGCGCCAGCTCAATTGCTGACTTATAAATATATTTACTCATGTTTTTATAATTTTTGCTAACGCCCAACGATCATCCGTAAGCTGGACTTTTCAAATATCTATAAAAGTATAGGTTCCTAATAACCTTTGCAAATAGCTCAGTTAGCTTATGGATGATCGTGTTTGTTGCGCTCAGTTTTCATTCAAGGTTGCTTTTGTGTAAATTCAAGGGTTTGACATAAGAAACTTCCGTTACCATGAAACAAATTTCCTTATACCTGATCATCTCGATTACAATAATTTCTTGTCATCCATCAAACGATGAGAGACCAAATATTTTACTAATTGTGGCAGATGATCTTGCATTTACAGATATCGGAGCATTTGGTGGAGAAATCGAAACACCCAATTTGGATGCGTTGGCGGCATCAGGAGTAAGGCTAACTCAGTTCTATGTCGCTCCGACATGTTCTCCAACTCGATCAATGTTGCTTTCTGGGACCGATAATCATCTGGCAGGTCTTGGAAATATGGCTGAGGAACTTCGGCAGAATCAGCAAGCGAATCCCGGGTACGAAGGATACTTGAATTTTAGGGTAGCCGCACTTCCTGAATTACTCCAAGAAGCCGGATATCATACCTATATGGCCGGTAAATGGCATTTGGGATTGACACCAGAAACGAGTCCGGGAGCTAGGGGGTTTGAACACTACTTTAGTCTACTTCAGGGTTGTGCAGGTCACTTGAACCAGATGCCCTGCGTGGGACCTGGCGTGGCCATTTATGAGCAAGATGGTGAACGAGTTGATCTTGACGGGGACTTTTATTCCACACGTACTTACAGTGAAAGAATGATTGACTACTTGAAAAATCGTCCTGATGATGGAAAGCCTTTTTTTGGTTATTTGACTTATACGGCACCACATTGGCCATTACAAGCTCCTCAAGAATCAATAGCCAAGTATGCTGGTAGGTATGATATCGGTTACGATTCTTTGCAGAAAGCCCGGTTCGAAAAGATGAAGACTCTAGGGTTGATCATTCCCGGAATGAACAAGATAGAACGAATTCCTACCGAACCGGCCTGGAGTTCGTTGAGTGAAGAAGATAAAAGAATAGAGGCTAGAAGAATGGAAATTTATGCTGCGATGGTTGACGATTTGGATCGATATCTAGGTACACTGCTGGAATCTCTCAAACGAAATGGCGATTTTGAGAATACGTTTATCATATTCTTGTCTGACAATGGCCCGGAAGGTGCTCACTTGGATATAGGGTGGGACTCGCTTGCCGATTGGGTCGATCAATGCTGTGACAATAGTTTTGAAAACATGGGCATGGCAAACTCCTATCTGTGGCCCGGTCCCAACTGGTCCAGAAGTGGAGTACCTCCTTTTCGTATGTTCAAAGGATTTACCACTGAAGGGGGTATTCGATCTCCGGCAATAGTTCACTTTCCTAAGACTATACCCGGTGGCTTAATAAAAGGTCAAATGATCACGGTAATGGATGTTCTACCAACAATCCTGGAACTTGCAGAAATAAAACATCCCACTACTTTCAAAGGGAATGAGATTTTGCCTCTTCGAGGCTCGTCCATGTTGTCCTTGTTGAAAGGTCAAAGTGAGTCCTTGCATGGTCAAAACTATACCATGGGCTGGGAGTTATTTGGTCGCAGAGCAATCCGTCAGGGTGATTGGAAAATTGTCTATGAACCTTCAGGTATTCCGTGGGAGCCCAATGATCCAGACATTACTGAGGATCAATGGCGACTGTATAATCTTGCAACGGATCCAGGAGAACAAATCGATTTGTCAGTTCAAGAACCAGAAAAATTGACGGACCTTATTAGGCAATGGGAAAATTATGTCAGAGAGACAGGCGTAATTGTTCCGGATTATGAGGTCGGCTATGCAAATTAATTGAAGTTAATTCACATTATCTATTTGTATAAAGTTAACCCAGCTATGGGACTTCGAAAAAATGATTCTAAATACTTTCGCTTATCTTTTTCTTTATTGGCTCTATAAATGCTTCTCACTAAGTACACTACCAAACTATGGAAGATGTATTGCTAAAATTAGTTTGCATTTTGCTTGTATTCCGATTCAGTTGGAAGAAGAACAAACCTGCCCGCCGGACATGACTTGGGCAGGCGGGTCAATGGTTATTTACAAGAACTTCTTCAAACTTAGCAACCATCTAAAAGTTATTTCAAACACACGGTATATGGACTAAGATTTCTATTCCGCATTTATGGATTAGCGGATAAAGCAATCAAATTGCCAAGTTTCAAAAGGCAAGATGAGTAAGTTGCCTGGACACGCTCACTTAAATACCATTTTAATTTATATACATGTTGCGAGACTAGAGGTAGCAAACGCTGCAGTCCTTTTGACAAGCTTTACCAATAAATTTAGGTGGCTAGTCATAGACCTATTACCAACATCATCGATGCGCAATGGGATAACGTAACCTTCAAATGTAATAGTTCTCAAATCAGACATCTTAATGCTATTTGAAGATGTAGGACACCTGCATCATGAGGCCATCTATACATCTGTAATAACTGTGGAAAAATTCATAAGCAATACAATTCTTGTCGTAACCGGCATTGCACTGTTTGTCAAAACACGCAAATAGAAGAGTACCTGCTATCCTAAATCAGCCGGTCTGTCCTTTACTTTTCGTCCGTTCTAGAGCCAATTAGAATAATCTATGGGATCGGAATCCAAATCACCTTTAAAATCTTTTAAAAGAGAACATTCATTTTGCATTCCATAATTATAAATTACTTTGTTAAGATTCAATAAAAGAATTTCAGAGGTTAAAAAATCAGCAGCTCCCTCTTTCATTGTTTGTTCTATTAAGGCATTTGATTTGAAAATGATCTTACGATTATCATACTGTTGAGTATGTATTATCTCGTGAGCAACCATTGAAATTAAACCGCTCGTTTTCCAATGATTTTTTGTAGCCATAGAGGGTAATTCAGATTTCTCCACTGAATGATCAGCAGCTGCGATTTCTACTCCTATCAATACTAAATTTTCTGATGTCGTACCACCTGTTGTAAGACAACCAATAGCAAAACAGATATTCGGTTGCTTATAGTTAGGTATAGCCGCGGTTAACTTTGCTAATATATTTTCTAGTCCATGGAGCTGACTTCAATGTTTGCCGTTAGTGGTTTGATGGATCTCTAATACAAGGATATCTTCCTATCTTTTTTACATATTCCAGAGCTGTGAGATCCCTAGCTTCAATGAATTCTCTAAAATCTACCGATATTTTTCTATGTATTGATTTTGGATAATATCGGTGCTGTCTTGTTTGGTCTTTGCGGTACTTAGCATTTCGTATGCCTTCCAAAAATTTGCAATATCTTATATTTTAATTCTGTAATCCGTATTTGAATGGGCCAAAATTGAATTTAAAATGAGACTCGAGATAATTAATATTTTTATACAAATTGTGGCTAACAGACCAGTATAAACATATGTAGCCGACTGAATAGCATTTTCTATCAAGTTATAAGAAGGTAGAGGCTGGCTACAATCCTTGAATTTACTAAATTCTCGGCTATTATTTTCATACATTATTAGGGGCTGTGGTGATTTAATTATTTCTGAATTTCATTTGCTTATTTCCTTGAATTTTCGTCAATCTTAAGAAGATATTGAAGGCTTTCTGGACGATAAAGTATTTACTATAAATGAAATAAGACATTTCTATAGATCGATTAATCATTTTCTCTTTTGTATAATTAATAACAGCTCCAAAATCAATGGTTTTAAGTCCTTCTTCAAGAGCAAATTCAGTCATTTTTACAAAAAGAATATCATATGCGTGATAGTTGGTTTTACGGTTTCGATCAAAAGCCCCATGTAGGGCATTCAAATGTTCTCCAGTTTTTAAAGCTGCCTGATAGCCAATAATTTCATTGTCTATTGTAGCAATAAAATAATGAACATTTTCAATTTTCGTGCTGCTTGTGGTCAATGCCGCGTTAAGATAAAGCTCTTGATAAGGTAAATGGAATACGCTATTTTCTGCTGTAGCCTGAAAGCATTTTTTTAAAGATACCAGTTGCTCCTCATTGAGCTGACTATCAATATTTTTATACGCTCCATGTTTATTCTTAAACACCCTCAATTTCCGTTTTAAATTTTTATGATTCTTAGAATAGGCGTCTATTGATTCTATTGTCGAACAATCAATCAATGCATGAGGAAGTGCGGGTAATACTGAGGCTGATTCATATAACCTAATGTTTTCAGTATAATCATTTATGAATGTTAATATGCTGTTTTCTTTTAAGTACGTTATCATAATTCTAAAAATATCATCGGATTTTTCAGGGTCTTTTGCAAAGCCAGGGTTCGACATCATATCCATGCAACACCCAAACTTTATCCATAAGTAAAACGGAATATTGATAACGTTTACTAATCCAGCTAAGAGTTTGTTATTAAAAAGAGATTTGCCATAGCGTTTACATTTAGCTAGAATGATCACTCCGTAAAGCTGGTCTTCCTTATATGCTTTAAGCAAAAGAGGTTTGGTGTTTCTAACTCCAGACTTAAAATAACAGGAAAACACTTCCCATATTCCTTCATCTAAACCCTTGAAGCCCAAATAGGCTTGAAAGATACTTGTTTCCTCCTTGGTGAGAAATTTATCTGTTAATTCAAAAGTGTACACTTATTCTCTCTTTTTCCTATTGTGAGCTTTCCTAATCGATGTTATTTTTCGCATTGTATTTATTCCATTTTTCCAACAGGCTCAGCCATTTTTCAGCAGTTTCAGCAGAATAGATAAATTCTCCTTTTACTATCAGTTCATTAATGGTGCTGTCCCTTGTCATATTTGACCAAGAATAAATTGAACCTATTTTTTCCCCTATTTTCTTTCCAAACTCTGCAACTGGGTTGGCAATAATGTTCGAGATACGGCCATCTTTTAAAATAAATATCGTTGGGTCATGGATGATTTGTTGTATCCCAACAGCTTTAAACCAGTCATTTTTTTCAATCGCCTTACAAATAACCGAATCACCTTTAATATAGTAAGTTTCAAATTTAAGATTACTGTTCAGTGCATTATCCCATTCAGCTAATTCTCTAATTTTTTCTTTACCCGACTTGATCCAAGTGCCCTTGAGTTCGAACTCAATATCGTCATGATACAATAACATCTCACCTTCAATGTCTTGGGAATTGTGCAATTTTTCATAAGTACTAATAATCGCTTTCTTATTATCGTTGCAACTTATTATGATAAAAGAATAAAATATTAGAATTGGAATTTTCATCATTTTTGGTTGTCTTGTCCTGATATAGGTTTACACTTTTCAGGTTAATTAAAATTAATTTACAAAGTTTCTTTCATAATCTTTTCGATAAGTTTCCATTTTGAACTTTCCTTGCTCATGAGCTTGATCAGGGGTTAACAAATGATTGGACCAATGTGGTCGTAAATGGTTGTAGGTGAGAATGGAATTTCTTACCATCTTTTCAACTTCCTTCGTTGGAATTTTAGGGTCCTCTACCAGAGTGATGAATCAGTTTACGCTTTGGGTATCTGCGACCTCTAATTTCATAATGCAATGCTCGCAAACTTCTTTCCGTTTTCATGTTGTCAGAGACATGCTGACCAACGATTTTCTTAGAGTAGGCATCGGTGATCAGGAACAAATACATCGGCCCTCCTTCATTCTGTCTATTCTATTTAATTGTTGCCAATCGGTCTGGCTAAAGGCATGTGATGGACGGCCAATGTAGTTAATTGTCTACCACTGCAAAGTACAGATGGCGAGCAAGGAACTTCCGTTATCTTCTCAGCCACCAGATGCTTTAGGTTTTGTTGTGTGTCTGTGCATTTTTATATTTCCATTCCCACACTTCTCCGTCTTCTGCGTCATTACTTCAAGATCTTTTTAGACCTTTCAATGAGATCTTGGATGTCGTTTTCTTCGTTGATGGTCCTCTTCCCAACATTCAAGACCATATCAGCATGTTTCCTTACAGCCTTTTTGTGATTGCTCTTTACGGTAAAACTGGAAATAATTATCAAAGCTTCCATCAAGCGAATGATGACCGCAGTGCTTCCTCCTGAAAACTGCCGTATTTGGTTGAAAGCTGCATCTAGAACCCCTTCAAAGCTTAGTACGTCCGCAATTATTCTGAGTTTTTCATCCTTATCAAAACGATTTTTTGCAGGGAATTCAACTTGTGCCAGATAAGACAAGGTATTTGTCAGGTTATCAATACAGGCAATGGCGGTATAGGGGTCATTTACACCAGGAGAAAGGGCACGTGCCGCTATTTCAACCATCTGATGGATTGAGAATTCAAGGTCTTGTTGAGACGTTTTGGTTTTTCCAATTAGAAATTGGTCAAGGATTATCTCAAATTTATCTTTTTCCCATGGAGTAGTTGAATAAATTTCACCTATCTCCATACCTTCTACAAGGTAGCTACCAGGTCTATGATACAGTTTAAGAAGAGCATCGTGCTTGGTAACAACATCCATTAACGCTTCACTATCGATATACTGAAGGTATCCACTTTTAGGTGATTTAATTGTTGTGCGCTCTTTGAGTGTAGAAATGACTGTGGAGATATTAATATTTTCATCTTTCTCATTTTCTTTTCCCATTTTTTCTGGGAACAGTGTTTTTACCTGTTGGGAGATAAAGTCCGAAATATCAGCTATTACTTTATCTGCCTGAATACTTATGGCAATTTGGTGTATGAAAACAATTAGCAAAATAATGTTTATAATCGCGGCTATAATCGCCATAAATATGGATATGGATGGGATGAAAATATAATCACTGCTATCTTTTAAAGCATTTAAAACAAGTAAGCAATACAGATATGTAGCCACGTATGAACCAAGAACTATTTGATTTAGCCGGACATACATGAAGTTCTTAATGAGTCTTGGACCAAATTGCGAAGAAGCTAGTGTTAGGGCTACTAGCGTTACCGAGAAAACAGTCCCTGCAACACCTATCATGGCACCAGATATGGTTGATAAAATACTGCGCGCAGAATTTGAGCTATTGACTAGAAAAAACCGAACCCAGCCATCATGAGTAACAACCACATTACTATCTAGGGATACTAGTGTGATTGCCAATATGACCGAAAGCCCAATGATTAATATGGGTACAAACCAAAAGGTAGTCATTAATTCTTTCCAAAAGAACAGTAATTTTTTCATACTAAAATGATAAGGTTATTCCAAAGTTCACATCATGATACAATTTATCGATGGGGACTAAGGGTGAGGAATCATAAATATTTTGGTATAAAAATCTTAGTCCCAAGAACTTTGTGAAATTATACGTCAGTTCAAAGCTACTGGCCAATCTGTAGTTTCTAAAAGGAGCTGAAAAGGTGGGTTGGTAATATCCACTGATGTCCATATCAAATAAGTCTCCCAGTTTCTGCTTGAAACTCACGTAAGAGGTTCCTCTATATTGCTTTGCCTCAACAAGTGTTTGATCTGTTGGTAGCAGCTCATCAGGAACCCCCGAGTATTTCCACCTTTCATATTCATATAAACTGCCAACCCCGAAAAATAAGCCAATATTTTCCTTTAACATGGCCCTCATCCTGAGGTTCACTCCCACGGCATATTTTTTGCTTAATCCCCTAACTTCATTCCAGTGCATTTGATAGAAGGGCTCTATGGCAATCTTTTTACTTTGAATGTTCAAATATTCTAAATACAGGAATCCGCCACTCAAAATATTTTCATCACCCAGCAAGCTGTATTCTATTCTATTGGCCACTGAAAAGGCATGATTTTTAATTCTTAATGAAACGTCAGAGGTATTTCCTATTTCAATAAAATCTTCTTTTAGATTACGATATCTGAAATTTGGGGTGAAATTTCCTTTCAAAGTTTTAGTTGTATCAATCACCAAGTTAAAGTTCTCAGTGTGTAACACCTGAGCATGTGCCATTTCATATAGCAGCAGAAAACTTGTAAATAGGATGAGAGTGCCAAGGTCTTGTTTCATATTTTTTGCACTTTATCGTTAAATAGATGTTCATACTTGGAAAGCTTTTCAGATTGCGCTCCTTTGAAATGCCAGGTCATCTTGTCTCATTAGCTACAACGGTTCGGCGATACCCGGCGGCCATCCCGCTAGGATGGCTGATGTGGTATCGCATGTTCTCATCCGTTTATTGGTTCGTAGTCTCTTATTAGTGTTTGCGCTGATATTCCCAATTCTTCGTTTAATTTCCTGATCATTGATAACGATAATTTACGTTTGCCGGATAATATTTCACTAACTCTACTTCTCGATCCGAGTACTTTTTTGAGTTCACTTTTTTTCATTCCCATCTGATCAATTCTGAAGAGGATTGCTTCAATTGGATTCGGAGGCTCTATTGGATAATTTTCCTTTTCGTAAGCCTCAATCAAGATGCTTAGAAGTTCTAGTTCATCAGATTCCTCAGAATTTGGTTCTAAGTCCAGTTGCATAAGTTCATAGGCACGTGCTAAATATTCTTCGTGCTGAGATTTATTTTTTATTGGCTTTAACATAAGCTATTGTTTTAGCATCTATTTGATCATTTTCTTTATGGTCACCAAACCAAACAACGAAAATGATTTGTAATCTAAATTCTATATCTACTATTAGCCTAAAACGATTTCCATTTATATTGAAAATTATTCTTTTGCCAGTCAATATTGAAGCACTTTTGAATTGCCTCTTTAATTCTTGAGGTGTTCGCCATTTGGCGTTGCCAGCCTCTTGAATCCACGATTTCAGTGCTTGCTCACATTCTGGATAATCCTTCCAATAATTTTGGATTGTGTTCGTGGCTATAATTCGCATAACGATTCAAAGATACAAAATGTTCCCAATATGGTTGCATTTTTCGCACTTTGGAATGGATGAGAACTCAAAGGAATGTCTGCGGACACCAGACTGTCAAAACCTACTGGTCTGGCATACATTTCAGCCTGCCTAGTCGTCAGGCAGGTTGGACGAATCCAATTCCCTACTATAAAGGGAAACGCTGTAATCCTTTGATTGAAATCAAGATAAGAAATAAAGCAATTAGAATTATATGTATGAGAAAAGAAGTCAATTTTTCCATAATAAACCCGACTGATTATTTCTTCTGCAATAAATCGTTTAACGAACTCCCTTTTTCAAAAAATGAGAAATAGGGTTCCTATTCAAACAACTGAAGAGTTGTCTGTCCACTTTTGGTAAAATCCATAAACTCTAACCTTGTAGTTTTCACATTCATGGGTGGTGCTCGCTTGGAGTGATAAAGTATAAATGCCCCTCCCCATTCTTTATCAGGCTTTAGTTCTGTCATCTCATAATCACTACTATGACATGTTTCACATTCATATGGATTGATCTTCAATAGGTCCTTGAGAATTTGGAATAAGGATCTGATGGAATGGTTATTTCTTTTCAAATAGCTAGGAATCTGTTCTGCCATTTTTTTGAATGTACTTGAGGCATGTAATCCATAGTATCTGCTTTTTTGAAAATAAGGTGGTAATACATGTCTTACTATCTGGTGAATCGCTATGAGGGGTTCTAGGTATTTAAATGCCTTAGGGGCTACTTGACCTTCTATTTGATTTTTATAATCATTGTATATAATCTTTACTTGGTGTTGTTCTGCCGTAAATTGTAATCGACTTGGTGATATCGCTACTCGATTTATATATCTGGCTAAGTATTCTTCTACTATTTGTGTTTTCATACTTGGATAAGTGCTTCTTACATTCCACCTTTTGTGCTCAATTATTTTTCGTATTGCTACCCAATCCTCACACACAACAATTGTCTTATTTTCTATACCTTTATCCAACTCTTTCAAGAATAAGTCTCGATACGTTTTGCACATTTCTCTATAAGAAGCAATTTGCTTTTTTCTTTTTGGCCATATCCATTGACCATTTTGCACACCACCAAATGTAATCAAACAATGTGCATGTATATGATACTTCATGTCGGATCCGAAAGTATGCAACACGCCAATCATGCCTGGTAGTGCTCCTAGATTGTCAGGATCTTTAGTAAGCCGTTTTACTGACATCCATGCGCAGCGTAATACCAGATTATACATTTTGCCAGGATTACGCTTTGCCAACTTGTTGAGCTCATGAGGTATGGTGAACACGGTATGGGTGTAGGGCACTTAAATAATTTCATGCCTAACTTATCTTGCCACTTTGCACGCTTAATACGCTGGTAAAGCGGACATTGGGAATGACCGCAGGAATGATAAATATATCTTGTCGTTCCGCAAGATTTACAGGCTAACATCTTCCCACCCAGAAACGGTGTCTTGCAAATCCGAACTGCTCTTATAAACTTAATCTGCTGCAAACTAGGTGAATAACTTTTTATATAATCTTCCCCAGATATTCTAAATAAATCGCCTATGGATCTATCTAGCGATAGTTTATTTTCATGTGTACAATCGGGTGATTGATCTGGCGGTAGCGCTCCATGCATAACTGGACATACTGGGCCGTCGTTTTTAAGTGTTTATGACCCAGCTGTGCTTGTAGAAATACCAAGTCCGTGCCATTTTCTATATGGTGAGTAGCATAGCAATGTCTTAACGTATGGATTGTAGCTGTTTTATTGATACCTGCTTTTTTTCTTGCCTGTACTATTGCCCATTGCGCCGCTCTTCTAGAAAAACTATTCTCTTTATATCCATTAAATAAGTAGTG